>JAFADM010000484.1 GCA_023424865.1 Bacillota bacterium
TATGATTTTAAGGTCCTGCGAGCCTACGGCACCCATCGGTCTTCTATATATGGAAGCCATGGTAGACCCTTATGTTTACGCCCTTCACCTCAATGCTAACGCCATACATCCCTATTATCCCACCCTCCGGGTACCTCAGGTTATTGGAGGCTGCAAGGGACGAGGGCTTCGTATTAATGCCTGGACCGTTGATCATCCGGAACATATAGGCTGGCTTTTAAAGGAAGAGATTGACGGAATTATAACGAACAAGCCGGATATTGCCATAGCCCTTCGAAAGGAAATGCAGAAGGCATAACGGGCAGAAGGTATATTGGGCCGGCACCTGTTTTAAGTATTCGCATTTTTATATGAAGCAATTGAGGAGCATAAATAGAATGAAATATACGGAAGAGCTGATTCTGGCGCTGGAGGGATTAACCCTTTGGCGTCCGCTTTTAAAGGAACCCCTAATTGAAAGCTTCCATCGTTTAATTGTAAGCCTGTCGGCAAAGGAGCCGGAGCTTTGTGATTTTATTGGCAATTACGGCCAATTCATAAACCGGCTGTTAAGCCGGGAGCCCCATGGCACTTTCAAGACTTGTATCGCCCAGCTTGTGATTTATAGTGAGAATACCTTCGGAGAGCGTATTGATGCGTTAAAAGGAGAGCCCTTGCCAGAGGTTTTGCTTCAGGCTGCGGCGCTTGACTTAAGGGCGTTATCTCATATGGCGGACTTGGATCCCGAAGACTTAAAAAAAGCCGCAGTGGAATGCTTTTCAACGCGGAGCCAGGCAAAGGCGCTCATTGAAGCTTTGCCAAATTGGCCAACCGATTGGGATGACAAGGACAAAGCCCAGTTTCCGGGTGAGCTGTTTCATCCCGGACTGACCTTTTATCAGCAGGCGGAAGCTCTTGCCCGCTTTCATTCTCGCAGCGGTTCCGGGGCTTTTGCAAGGTATCGGGCTTTTATCTGGGAAAGGACAGGCTCAAACGGGCGTCTTTCGGGGATCCTGTCTCCCGATCCGGTGGAGATGGAGGACTTTATTGGCTACGAACAGCAGCGCAAGCTTTTAATAGACAATACCCTTCAGTTTTTGCGAGGCCTTCCGGCCAATAATATTCTGCTCTACGGCGACAGAGGAACGGGAAAATCGGCTTCCGTAAAGGCATTACTGAATGCTTTCGGAGAGCAGGGGCTGCGGATGATCGAAATACCGAAAAAGCACCTGGCTGATTTCCATGAGGTTTTAGAGGCGGTATCGGGAAGCACACTTAAATTTATTGTATTTATTGATGATTTGGCATTTGAGGACAGCGAGGAGAGCTATACCTCCTTAAAAGCGCTTCTGGAGGGAGGTCTTCGTAACAGACCTGATAATCTGGTGATTTACGCTACTTCAAATCGTCGTCATCTCATAAAGGAAAAGTTTTCTGAGCGCAGAGGCATGCTTTCGGATAATCCTGATGAGGAGGTTCACGCATCGGATGCCATCCAGGAGAAGCTCTCCCTGGCGGACCGTTTCGGAATGACCATAACCTACTCGGCTCCGGATCAGGAGCAATTCCTTGAAATTGCTGCTGGCATTGCTGAAAAAAGAGAGCTGCGGGTGGATCCCGCTTATCTTCGAAAAGAGGCCATCCGTTGGGAAATGCGCTATAATGGCCGCTCACCCAGGACCGCACGTCAGTTTGTAACCTGGCTGGAGGGTCAGGTGAACAACAAAACAGAGGAATAAAACCGAAAAAAGACCCGGCATCGGAATAGCTTCCGATGCCGGGTCAAAAGGTGATGTATTCAAAAAGCGTTAAATGGAGGGTTTGACGCTTTTTTGTATTGATGGCCATTTTCATAAGCAAATCTGGTTAAAAGGGAGGGAATCGATGCCCCTGAGCTTTTAATTATTTTAGACCAGCTTTTCAAGGCTTGTTTTTGCAGGCACATAGGATAATCCAAGTCCATCTGCAACAGCCTGATAAGTGAGCTCTCCCCCACAGGTGTTTAAGCCTGCAAGCAAAGCGCTGTCGCTTTGAAGAGCGGCCTTAACGCCCTTATCGGCCAGTTGAACCAGATAGGGGAGGGTTGCGCCGGTAAGGGCGTAGGTGGAGGTTCTGGGTACGGCTCCGGGCATGTTGGCAACAGAGTAGTGAACAACGCCATGGCTTATGTAGCAAGGCTTGTCATGGGTAGTTACCCTGTCAATGGTTTCAATGGAACCGCCCTGATCAATGGCAACGTCCACGATAACGGAACCCTTCTTCATCGTTTTAACCATTTCAGCGGAAACGGTTTTGGGAGCTTTTGCTCCTGCCACTAAAACAGCACCTACAAGAAGGTCTGCCTTTTTTACCAATTGAGCTGCACTGTATTCATCGTAAATAAGGGTGGTGATTCTGCCCTGGAAAATATCATCAAGATAGGAAAGGCGGCTCTTGTTTACGTCCATTACCGTAACTCTGGCTCCAAGACCCACTGCCATTTTTGCAGCATTGGTACCCACAACACCGCCGCCGATAATTAATACCTCTGCGGGAGCGACACCGGGAACACCGCCTAAAAGCATACCCGAACCGCCGTTATAGGACTGAAGCATGGTTGCGCCAATTTGGATGGACATTCTGCCGGCGACATCGCTCATGGGTGAGAGAAGAGGAAGCGCTCCATTGGAGAGCTGTACGGTTTCATAAGCGATACCGGTAATCTTCTTTTTCAGAAGCATGTCTACAAGACCGGGATTGGGAGCAAGGTGCAAATAAGTAAACAGATGCTGGCCTTCACGGAACAGTTCATATTCCTCGGGGAGGGGCTCCTTTACCTTTACGATAAGATCCGAACTGTTAAATACTTCGGCAGCTGTTTCAAGAGTTAATCCCCCGGCCTGCTTGTATTCCTCATCGGAAATACCGCTTCCTTCGCCTGCGGCCTTTTCGATGAATACCGTATGCCCCTTGGATGCCAGGGCATGAACGCCTGCCGGGGTGATAGCCACCCTCTTTTCATTGTTTTTAATCTCCTTTGGAATTCCGATTTTCATTTTACTCCATTCCTTTCCTTCACGTGTGACTGATTCATATTATGACTTATTGCTATTCCTTGAGTTCAGGGATAACTGAAAACCCTCTTTTAGAGGTGGAGAGCACCATGGTGGTACGGGTTTTTATAACGCCTGGAATACTCTTTATGCGGTTTAAAAGCTTTTCAAGAGTTTGGGTGTTTTCCGTAATAATTTTAAGTAAGTAGTCGAAATCACCTGCGAGATAATGGCATTCCAGAATTTCTGATTCGTTGCTCATAAGCTCAACGAATTTGTCATTAAATTTGGGCCGTTCCAGGCTTATGGACATGAAGGCGGTTAAATCCTTGTGAAGGTATCCCGGATTGATAATGGCTGTATACTGTTCAATAATGCCTGATGCCTCAAGCTTTTTCAGGCGTTCGCTTACGGCAGGTACTGAAAGATTAATTTCGCCGCTTATCTCGGAAGCCGTTATTCTGGCATTCTTTTGAAGAAGTCTGAGTATTCTGACGTCCGTTTGATCCATATGGGGTGAGCCCTCACATTTCTTTTTAGTAAATTATAATGACTTCGGTTACATTTTTAAAGAATTTCCGAAAAAAAACATAAAAATTTAAGAATAAACATTATATAGATTAATATTATTTTGATCATCCAGCTAAGATTATTCTTTGGATTAAATTTTTTAAGTTAAAAGCAGAGGCTGAACGTATTCTCTAGGGCAAACGACATTCTGATGCCATGAAAACTTCATTTGATTTTGTTGGATAAAAAACATGTCATAACACAAGCTAAGTAGCAACAAGGTGCAATTTTTAGCTGTGTTTTGCGGCTGAATGACATTATATAAACAGTGAAAAGGAGACAGCCATGGATTTATTTAAAAACTACCGTCTGATTGAGACGGAGGAAGGCTTCGATCTGATTCTTTATGTTGGAACAGGCATTTCCGACACGGAGTTTGCAAAAGAATTTACCGGTATGGATTCGGACAACCGTACACGGCTGGATAAGAATATTCAAAGCTATATTAAAGAAAAATTTCCGGATAAAAAAATTAACAAGGTAAAAATTATGGCGGGCGCTTTGGTGCTGGCTTCCTTTATGTTTACCGGTGCCGTGCAAGCAAAGGCCGCTTCACAGGCTAATGTTACCTCTGCCAGTCAGAAAGCTTACAATTACAATGTTAAGGTATCCTACAACGGACAGACACTGTATTTCAAATATGCGCCCTTCATATACAACAATACCACCTATGTTTCCTTTTATGAATTCGGTACCGCTATAGGAGGGAACGTGTGGTGGAACAACAGCTCGGAATTGGTAGGGCTTAATAAGGACGGCAGTACCATAACCTTTGTGAGGAACTCCGCCAGAGCTCGGGTAAACGGAGAGTCAAAGGCCATGCCGTCCTCACTTACTGTTAATGGTGTAACCTACGCTCCGTTAAGATTTCTTTCCGAAAGTCTTGGGTATTCGGTGGATATGGCCCAAAATACCGTCCGAATTACATCGGCAGCTCAGAGCTATACTGTTAAATCGGGGGATTCTCTTTGGTCCGTCGCATCAAAATACGGCACTACCGTCGACAGTCTAATAAGCACCAATGACCTAAAGGGTGAGGTTATCTATGAGGGGCAGGTGCTTAAAATTCCTTCTGCACCCGCTGAAAACCAGAGCACCACTTCCTGGCCGTCGGTAACCTATATTGTGCAGGAGGGGGATACGGCTACCTCCATAGCTAAAAAATTCGGCATAACCGTTTCCGATGTGCTAAAATACAACTATATGAGTGCAAACGAATGGTTTGATGCAGGTGATAAAATTGCTATATCCGGCTATGCACCCCGGGTATATACTGCAGCAGCAGGAGAAGCTTCATCCGCCGCCACCAAGGGAAAGCCGGTGGATTGGACACTGGAAGGGCAGTATTTAATTAAACGCAATAATGTGTTTACCGTTGTGGATGTGGATACAGGAAAGAAATTTCAAATGCAGATGATAGGAGGCTATAATCATGCTGATGTGGAGCCGTTAACCACGGCGGACACCCAGGTTATGAAGTCTCTTTTCGGCACCTGGCAATGGACGCCAAGGGCCGTTGTTATTTACCATAACGGTATAAATATCGCTGCCTCCTTGTCGGGCATGCCCCACAGTGTGGATGTGCTCACAAGCAATGGCGTTACCGGGCATTTTGACTTATATTTAAGAAACAGTACCTCCCACAGTGAAACCACTTCCGCCGTCTATATCCAGCAGCATCAGAACATGGTGCTTAAAGCGGCGGGACAATAAAATACGATAAAAAATGACGCCGGGATTCATTCCGGCGTCTCCTTAAGCCTTCAACCCCCTTGCAAAGGCAAATTTAACTGGGTTGACAGGCAGTTCTTATTATGGAAGGAGAAATTAAGGGGAATGGGAAAAACATTGGTCCTGGCTGAAAAGCCATCGGTTGCCCGGGAGATTGCCCGGGTTCTGGGATGTAATCAAAAGGGAAACGGCCACTTAAGCGGCGGAAAATACATAGTGACATGGGCTTTGGGGCATCTCGTGACTTTGGCTGACCCGGAAACTTATGGGGAAAAATATAAAAAGTGGGATTTAGAGACCTTGCCCATGCTCCCTAAAAAAATGGAGCTGGTGGTTATAAAGGAAACCGCAGGACAGTTCAATACGGTCAGGGGTTTGATGAAAAGGGAGGATGTAGACGAGCTTGTCATAGCTACAGACTCTGGAAGAGAAGGGGAGCTTGTAGCTCGCTGGATTATTGAAAAGGCCGGTTTCAGAAAGCCTATCAAGAGGCTGTGGATCTCCTCTCAGACGGATAAGGCCATAAAGGACGGTTTTTCTGTGTTAAAGCCGGGAAGGGATTATGAAAACCTGTTTCGATCCGCCCAAAGCCGAGCCGAAGCCGACTGGCTGGTGGGACTTAATGTAACCAGGGCTCTTACCTGCAAGCATAATGCCCAGCTCTCCGCAGGCAGAGTTCAAACACCTACACTTGCCATGATCGTCGATAGGGAAGAGGAAATCCGTCGCTTTCAGCCAAAGGATTTTTGGCAGATTCAGGCCTTTATGGATGGCTTTTCATTAAGATGGCAGGAAAAGGCCTCAGGTCAAACCCGGATTTTTGATAAAGCCCGAGCTGAGGCTATAACTCAGGCTCTCGCAGGAAAAAAGGGAACCGTTATAGAACTTCATAAAAGTGCCCGACAGGAGCTGCCTCCACTGGCATACGACTTAACCGAGCTTCAAAGAGATGCCAACCGGCGTTTTGGCTTCTCGGCCAAGCAAACCCTGTCCATTATGCAAAGGCTTTATGAGCACTACAAGCTTGTCACCTACCCCAGAACCGATTCACGCCATATTACCGATGATATGGTCCCCACCTTGACGGATCGGCTTAAAAGCATCAGTGTGGGGCCTTATGCTCAGGCGGCCGGAGCCCTTATTAAAAACCGCTTTAAGGTGACCAAAAGGCTTGTTGACAACAGCAAGGTTACGGACCATCATGCTATTCTTCCCACGGAGCAGTTTGTGGATTTAAATGCCCTGTCCATTGAGGAACGGCGGGTTTATGATCTTATTGTCAAGCGCTTTCTGGCTGTTTTAAGCCCAAGCTTTGACTATGACGAAACATCCGTGAAGGTGGATATTGGAGGCGAGCTTTTTACAGCAAAAGGCAGAATGGTGAGAAGCCAGGGCTGGCGGGCTGTTTATGAGGGCTTTGATTCCTCTGAGGATGAGGATGATGAAGACCCCAACCGTGAGAAGGAAAAGGATCAAACTCTGCCGGAGCTTAAAAAAGGAGACAGCCTCACCATCACATCGGTGAAAACTATAAACGGCAAGACAAAGCCGCCGGCCCGGTATACCGAAGCAACACTGTTAACAGCCATGGAGCATCCGGGGAAATTTGTGGAGGACAGCCGTCTCAAGCAGGCACTGGAAGCCACCAGCGGCCTTGGAACCCCTGCCACCCGGGCTGATATTATTGAGAAGCTGTTTGATACCTTTTATGTGGAACGAAAGGGCAAGGAGATTTTTCCTACCTCAAAAGGGATACAGCTTATCAAGCTGGTGCCTGAGGATTTAAAATCCCCCTCACTCACGGCCAAATGGGAGCAGAAGCTTACTGCCATCAGCCGTGGACAGGAAAATGGCGCTGTTTTTGTCGAGGAGATGAAAAAGTATGCCACAAGCCTGGTGGGAGCTGTTATCGCCAATTCGGAAAACTACAGGCATGATAATGTAACTCGGGAAAAATGCCCTGAATGCGGAAAGTTTCTTCTGGATGTCAACGGTAAAAAGGGCAAAATGCTGGTCTGCCCCGACAGAGAGTGCGGTTACCGGAAAAGTGTTTCTCTTGTTTCCAACGCCCGCTGCCCCGAGTGCCATAAGAAAATGGAAATCCGGGGAGAAGGGGAAAACAAAGCTTTCTTCTGCGTCTGCGGCCACAAGGAAAAGCTGGAAGCCTTCAATAAAAGAAAAAACGAGCAAGTCAGCAAAAGAGATGTTTCCTCTTTTTTAAATAAACAGCAGGACGAAGGTATTAACTCCGCCCTGGCTGAAGCGCTTTCCAAATGGAAAAAATAAAGGTTTTGATAAAAAATTCAATATAAATCCGCTGCCGCCACAAGATTGTCCTTGCCCATTCCTAGACAGAAGGTCTGGCTGTCGTAATGGTAACAAAAATCCAGAAATTCCCTTTTGAGCTCCGGATCCCTCATGAGAGTAACAAGAACTTCATGGGGGATGGAGCGGGAAAGGGCTCCGGGCCCGGCCAGCTTGATGTTTTTGGCTCCGTTTCGCCCAAGAATGTTCAATAGCTCATCCGGCATGAAGGCATAAGAAACGGGCCAGGGGGTGCCGCCTTTTTCGAAAGCTTTTGCCGTAGCCTCGGGACTTTCCATTAAGCCCGTTTTGTAAAGCCTCCAAACCGCCTCCATGTCGGGTCTGTGGGCAGGCAGCCTGGGGACGCCCTGCTCCATGGTCCACTGGACAATAGGATCCTCTGCCTTTTTATCCAGTATGTATTTCAGCTTTTGTGCCGGATCAAACGGATAGGTCCATGCCAGACGGCTGTATACACTAATGATGAGCTTTTTAGAGCCAATACGGATGAGGTTTTCAATAACTTTTTCATGGCTTGGGTAGGTGTAGGAAATAGGGGCATCAAAGGACAGCACCATGTCAAACTGACCGTCTG
>JAFADM010000404.1 GCA_023424865.1 Bacillota bacterium
ATGACAAAAGGCAGCCGCCTGTGGATAGCCCTTACAGTGGCTGGAAAGCTTCTGGCACTGGGGGCGGGTATACTTTTTGCCTATAGGCTTGGAAACACCTTTGAAGGGATAATCAACGGAGAAAAGAGTCTTCAAAAGCTTCTGCCCTTTATCACCACCTGTCTTGTGGTGCTTATCGTAAGGCTTATTCTGAGCCCTTTTACAGCCTATGCCTCCCATCAAGGCGGTGCCAGAGCCCGCTACACCATGCGAAGCATGCTGTTTAAAAAGCTTATGACCCTTGAAACGCACTATTCTGAGGATGGTAGCATTTCCCGTACTGCCGGAAGCGCCATGGAGGGCATTGAAGCTCTGGAAAGCTATTTTGGGGCTTATCTGCCCCAACTCTTTTATGCGCTCATAGCCCCTCTTGCCCTCTTTGCTGCGCTTTTTCCCCTTTCTCCCCAGGCAGCGGTTATAATGCTGGTGTTAACCCCGCTTATCCCTCTGGCTTTAAATGGAGTTATGGCCATAGCCAGGAAAATGAGCCGTTCTCATTTTGCCGTTTATCAGAACCTGGGTGCTCTTTTTTTTGAAAGTGTGCTGGGTCTGACCACCCTGAAACTTTTCAACAGGGATCAGGATAAGGCTGCAGAACTGGAGAAAAAAGCCTGGAGCTTCCGGGATAGAACCATGAGGGTATTGGGTATGCAGCTGAATTCTCTTGTTTTCATGGATATTCTGGCGTATGGAGGTGCTGCCGCAGGTATGGCTACGGCAGCAGTCTCCCTTGCCAGGGGTGAAATAAGCGTGGCCGCAGGGGTTACCGCTCTGTTTTTGGCTTCGGAATTTTTTCTCCCTTTAAGAGCTCTGTCGTCCTACTTTCACGTTGCCATGACGGGAACTGCGGCAGCTGAAAATTTGTTCGAATTTCTTCAATTGCCTGAGCCCGAGCCTGCAAGGGCTGTCCGGGAAGAAGGGCCGGAGGAGCTAAACCTGCGCGGCCCCTACGGTATTCGGCTTGATAAGGTTTCCTTTTCCTATCCGGGAAGAAAGAGAGTGCTTGACCATGTGAGCCTGAATGTGGAGCCGGGCAGGATTACGGCCCTGGTGGGGGAGAGCGGCAGCGGGAAAAGTACCGTTGCCGCCCTAATGGTCCGGTTTCTGGAACCGGAAGCCGGACAGATCCGGCTTTATGGACTTTCCGGGAAAGCACTCCGCCAGGAAGAGATTCCTCTTGGTGAGATTCCAGCGGCTCTTATTCGCAGGAAAGTGTGTATGGTAACCCAAAATACCTTTATTTTTTCGGGTACCATAGAGGACAACCTGAGAATGGGAAAGCCACAGGCCACTGAAACAGAGCTGTATGAGGTTTTACAGCAGGTGGGACTGTGGGAGCCGGAAGGCCCCCTCTGTAATGGACTCATTACACAAACAGGAGAAGAGGGGAAGCAGCTTTCAGGCGGGCAGCGTCAGATGCTGGGTATGGCAAGGGCGCTTTTAAGAGACGGGGATATTTACATATTCGATGAAGCTACGGCTAATGTGGATGCGGAAAATGAAGAGAAAATGGGACAGCTGATAGAGGAGCTTGCCTTAAGGGGCAAAAGTGTCCTTCTTATAACCCATCATCCGGCACTGGCTTCCCGGGCTCACCGGCGGTATAGCTTAAAAAAAGGAATTTTGGAAGAGGACACAGGCAGCACAGTTCATTTAACCATTGAAGAAGAGAAGCTGAAGGAGGTGCTCTAATATGGGGATAAATTCCTTTACGGCCTTATCGGAGGCCAAACCCGGGGAATCGGCAGCAGTAAAAGACAGGTTAAAAGCGGCAAAAAGGCTTTTAAGCATGGTTGCTCCCTTAAGGGGCGCCATGACGGCTGCCGTTCTTTTTGGCGTGCTCGGCCATTTATGCGCCGTAGGATTCATGGGCACAGGTGCCATGCTCCTTGCGCCTTTCTTTAGCCTCAGTAATGGTCCGGACTTTGCCTGGGGTGTTGGAATTCTCGCAAGTCTTGCGGTTTTGCGGGGTGTTTTCAGATATTTGGAGCAATACAAGGGGCATGACGTGGCCTTCAGGCTTCTGGCACTCCTTCGAAACAAACTTTTTGATGCCCTTCGAAGGCTGGCACCCGGGAAGCCCGCAAACAGGCATTCAGGGGATTTGGCAACCCTTGCGGCTGCCGATGTGGAAATCATTGAGGTCTTTTTTGCCCACACTGTTTCACCTGTTCTTATTGCTCTGGTGTTCACGCTGTGCATTCTGGTTTTTACATCCTTTTATGGATGGATATTTCCAGTGGTAGCCGGAGTGTTCTATCTGGGGTCTGTCGTGCCCGGCCTATGGATTTCCCTAGCCGATAAAAAGCACAGTGCCGGGGATTACCGCAAGAAGCTTGCCCATGGCACCAGTCATTTTATAGACAGTGTGAGAGGGATAAAGGAAATTCTTCTTTTTGGCAGGCAGGAGGCAAGGCTCAGGGAGATAAATGAGATAAGCCGTGATCTAAGCCGCAGTCAGTGGGAAATCAAGTTTAGGAGAAGCCTGGCCGCTTTGTTTCCGGAAATGATGATAACTCTGGCAACGGGCAGCATGCTTTTGATTTCTGCTTTCATGAGTCTTCCCGGGGAGCAGGTTTTGCTGCTGACAGCCGTTATGGCCTCTTCCTTCGGTCCGGTTTCCGCACTGAGCGGCCTTGCAGTGGATCTGGAACCCACCTTCGCTTCGGCAGCACGTTTGTTTGCCATTTTAGAGGAGGTGCCGGAGGTTAAGGATGAGGGGAAGGCGGTTTTAAAGGAAGATGGGGCAAGGGGAGGTCTGGATCAAACGGTGCTGGATTTTAAGGATGTGGGCTTTAAGTACCCGAGTGCGGACCATTGGGCCGTAAGGCATTTCAATCTTAAGGTAAGGAAGGGAGAAAAGGTGGCGGTAGTGGGGCCAAGCGGTTCCGGAAAAAGCACGCTGCTTCGCCTGCTGCTGAGATTTTATGAATCAACAGAAGGAAGTATTGAGGTACAGGGTATTTCACACAAGGCTATTACGCTTCAATCCCTGAGGCAGAACAGTGTGCTTTTTACCCAGGAAACCTTTCTTTTCAGCGGCACCATAAGTGAGAATATTGCTCTGGGAAAACCCGGCGCTACCCGGCAGGAAATACGGCAGGCCGCCCGCCGTTCGGGCATTCATGACTTTATAGAGAGTCTTCCCAAAGGGTATGATGAAGAGGTGGGAGAGCTGGGAGACCGTCTTTCCGGCGGTGAGAGGCAGCGGATTGGCCTTGCCCGTGTGCTGCTGTCTTGTGCACCCATTCTTATATTGGATGAACCTTCCAGCAATCTGGACAGCTTGAATGAAAAGGCCTTTCTGGCCACCTTGGAACGGGAGTTTAAGGATAGGACAGTGCTTGTGGTTTCCCACAGACCCTCGGTGGTCGCCTGGGCGGATCGGGTTTGCACACTTGGGGTTCAGGACTAGCTTTGCGCTTTGCTCTGAAGGCAATCCACAAAAGCATCCACCACAGTAGGATCAAACTGAGTACCTCTGTTCTTTAAAAGCTCCTCAATAGCCTGCTCCATGGTAAAGGCCTTCTGCCTGTAAGGCCGGGAGCTGGTCATGGCATCGTAAGCATCGGCCACGCAGACGATACGGGAGAGAATGTCGATTTCCTCACCTTTAAGTCCATGGGGGTAGCCTCTGCCGTCATAGTGCTCATGGTGCTCCAGAACAATTCTGCGGGAGCGCACAAGAAAGTGGGCATCCTTTAAAATGGATTCGCCGATTTCAGGATGGCGTTTCATAAAGGCGTATTCGTCGTCTGTAAAGCGCCCCAGTTTATTGAGGATATGCTCGGGAATTCCTATTTTTCCAATATCGTGGAGCATCCCGCCAAAACGAAGCTCGTGCTTTTCCTGGCTGCTGAGCTCCATGGCATCGGCAATGAGAAGTGAATACTCTGTTACTCGCTCGCAGTGCCCGCCGGTATAGGTATCCTTGGCATCCACCGCGTTAACAAGAGCTCTGACCGTTTCAAAATAATTATTTTTGTTTTCATGAAGAAGGTTTTCCAGCTCCTCGTTCATTGCGGTGGTTTCTTCATAAAGAACCGTTATTTCTTCCTTCTGATCGAATATAGCCCGGCTCTTTTCTTCCAGTGCCTGCTCGTACTCAAAACGCTTGTTGAGCAGATGCTTGATATCCCGGCCCATGCTTTCAAACTGACGGCTTAAAAGTGAAAATTCGTCATTGGAATCAACATCGATGGCATAATCAAAATCACCTTCGGAAAAATGGCGTACTGCCTGAGCAATTTTCTGTATGGGCTTGGAGATGCTGCCGGCAAGGAATACTCCCAGGGAAGCTGATAGAAAGCCAACGCTTAGAGCAATCAGAAGGGTAATACGTATATTCCAGCTGCGGCTTTCGCGAAGCTCATTGTCATTAAAGATAATTTCTATGGCATTGGTTTCGTTGACCCCCTCTGCGCCTATGATCTGATAGGGGAGGTAGGTGTAGGTGACGGGCATATTATCATAAAGCCCTGAAACCTCTACTTCGGTCCGATGGTCCAGCGCTTTTTGGAAATAAGAACGGGAGGCGTCATCAATACGCAGCTGGCCGCCAGCAGCATCCTTTTTATAGGCAACGCCGTTATAGTCATACATCATGATTCGGTTGATGAAGGCATTCTCCTCAATAATACGACTTTCGAAATCAGAAAAGCTGGTGCCGCTTAAAAGACCGTATTCATCTTCGATGGTCATGCCCGTTTCAAAGATATATTTACCGTCATCGGAAGGCAAATAGCAGTATTTTGTCATTTGGGATCCGATGATGGACAAGCTGACTCTTGGTGCGGAAAACTCGCCGTTTATCCGGGTAGCCTCCAAAAAGGCAAGAAATTCGGTATAGCCTTTAAAATCAAGCCCCACCTCGCTTCTGTCGGTAGAGGATACAACGGTGCTTGATCTATCAATAATATAAATATTGGTGTTATGTACGGAAGTGAGGAAGGAGGCAAGTGAAAAATTGATGGAGTCATTTTTCTCATATTCCTCCTTGATTTTGTTCAGAATTACCCTGGCATCCTTTTCCATTTGGGCCTCAATATAGCGGCTGGTAGTATCTGCATTGGTGACCAGGTTGAGTATTCTTGCCTTAACAAGCTCTTTTTTCTGTTCAAATTGATTAGCAAGTGCGTTTTGCATAAACAGATACTGGCATAAACCCAGAAAACCCGTAGTCAATACGACAAGAGTGAAAAGTAGCAGGCTGAGCTTGTATTTGAAAGTAAAGGATTTCAGCTTAAATACCATGGCGCCTCCCGTGGCTAAGCAGCAGAATATGACTAAAATACGCTTTTTTAGACAAATTATTATCTTTTTCATTATATAATGAACCTTTGTATTTTTAAAGAGGCATGGTGACAAAGAATGCCCTTAATAAAAGGTTTTTTGGCATTTTGATAAAGAAAATCATTCAAAAAAAACATAAATCTCATATTTTTCTGATTGTATAGACAACTATGCGTAGTATAATAGAAATAATAAGTGTCGCAGTATAACTAACTTTAGTGTTTTGTTTCCAAACATTTCTATATGTGGCTTCATATGGGTGGTTGACTGCTTTGGTTTTTCGCCTTCAAGCGACATAAGAACAAAGAGAAATGTATATATTTAGTTGTGGTATGATTTGGGGGATTATAAATGTCAGTCACGTTGCACGTAGGTCTTGATATCGGTTCAACCACCGTTAAGTGCGTTGTTCTTGATGATAATAAAAATATTGTTTATGGCCGTTATGAAAGGCATTATCTTAAGCTTCGGGAGACCATTCTTGAAATTCTTAACGATGCGTTCAAAAAGCTTGGTGAAAATGAAATAACTCTGATGATTGCGGGCTCCGGCGGCATAGCCTTTGCAAGGAGCTTTGAGGTGGATTTTATCCAGGAGGTTATCGCTGCCACCAAAGGCCTTAAAACCTTGTATCCCGACGTGGATGCAGCCATAGAGCTGGGAGGCGAGGATGCCAAGATACTTTATCTTTCGGATGGTATTGAGCAAAGAATGAACGGTACCTGTGCCGGAGGTACGGGTTCCTTTATCGATCAGATGGCTACTCTTTTGCACACCGATGCTTCAGGGCTCAATACCCTTGCTGCCGGCCACAGGCAAATCTATCCTGTGGCAGCCCGCTGCGGTGTGTTTGCCAAAACCGATGTTCAGCCCCTTTTAAACGAGGGCGCATCCAAGGAGGATATTGCGGCATCCATTTTCCAGTCGGTGGTCATACAGACCATAGGCGGGTTGGCCTGCGGCAGGCCCATAAGAGGCAAGGTGGCCTTCTTAGGCGGGCCTCTTCATTTTTTGCCTGAGCTTCGCAAGCGTTTTGCCGAAACCTTAAAGCTCACGGAGGAAAATACGGTTGTACCGCAAAACGGTCAGCTGTTTATTGCCATGGGAGCTGCGCTGGCGTCTGCGGAGCTGCCTTCCCGTTCTTTTGCTCTTTTTGTTCAAAAGCTGAAAAAAATAAGAAGCCTAAACCTGGATGAAACGGAAAGGCTGGATCCTCTTTTTGCCACGGAAGAAGATCGCAGAGCCTTCGATGTCAGACACCAGGCCGCTTCTGTTAAACGGGGCACCCTGGAAAGCTACAAGGGAAAATGCTTTTTGGGCCTGGATGCAGGCTCTACCACCACAAAGGCGGCGCTAATTGGCGAGGATGGCACCCTCCTTTACACCTGGTACGGAGGCAATAAGGGAAAGCCCCTGGAATCCGCCCGGACCATATTAAGAGAGCTTTATTCCAGGCTGCCCGAAGGGGTGTCCATTGCCTGGTCTGCGGTAACAGGCTACGGTGAGGGCCTTTTAAAAGCGGGTTTAAAGGTAGATGTGGGAGAAATTGAAACAGTGGCCCACTTCCGCGCCGCGGAGTTCTTTTGCCCGGGGGTGGACTTTATTCTGGATATCGGCGGACAGGACATGAAATGCCTTCGTATAAAGGACGGCGTCATTGACAGCATTCTTTTAAACGAATCCTGCTCCTCCGGCTGTGGTTCCTTTCTTGAAACCTTCTCCCAGTCCCTGGGGATGCCGGTGGAGGAGTTCGCGGCAGCGGCATCGACATCTAAAAAGCCGGTGGATCTTGGCTCCCGCTGTACGGTTTTTATGAATTCAAGAGTAAAGCAGTCCCAGAAGGAAGGCGCCACAGTTTCGGATATCGCCGCGGGGCTTGCCCTGTCGGTGGTTAAAAACGCGCTTTTTAAGGTTATAAAAATAAGAAAGGCAGAGGATCTGGGAGAGAAAATCGTCGTTCAGGGAGGAACCTTTTACAACGACGCGGTCTTAAGAAGCTTTGAGCTTTTAACGGGGCGGGAGGCTGTCCGTCCGGATATTGCCGGAATTATGGGAGCCTTCGGAGCGGCCCTCATTGCCAAAGAGCGGTATACGGAGGGGCTTTCCTCAAGCCTTCTTAAGGGTGAGGCCCTGGAAGGCCTTCAAATGAAAACCTCCATGGCCCGCTGCGGACTTTGCTCCAATGCCTGCCTTCTTACCATCAGCACCTTCGGCGGCAGGGAGAGGTATGTTACGGGAAACCGCTGCGAAAGAGGCGCAGGCGGCGGGAAAAAGAAAAATGAACTGCCCAATCTTTTTGACTACAAATACAGAAGGGTTTTCGACTATGCGCCCCTTGAGCCTGAAAAGGCGGCAAGAGGTGAAATCGGTATTCCGAGGGTACTCAATATGTACGAAAACTACCCCTTCTGGTTTACCTTTCTTACGAAGCTGGGGTACCGGGTGGTATTATCGTCTCCATCGTCCTCAGCGCTTTATGAAAAGGGCATTGAAACCATGCCCTCCGAATCCGTCTGCTACCCTGGCAAGCTGGTTCACGGTCATATTGCCGATTTGGTGGATAAAGGCCTTAAGAGGATTTTTTATCCTGCCATTACCCATGAAATAAAGGAGCAGGAGGGGGCCAACAACCACTTCAACTGCCCCATTGTCACCTCCTACCCTGAGGTTATAAAAAACAATATGGATGAGCTTCGGCATAAGAGCATCCATTTTATGAAGCCCTTTGTACCCTTTTATCATAAAAAGCGGCTGACCCAAAGGCTGTTTGAGGAGTTCAGAGAACAGGGAGTATCCCTGGCCGAGGTTCGCGAGGGTGTTGAGGCCGCCTCTTCTGAGCTTGAGAGCTTTAAAAAGGAAATCCGTCAAAAGGGTGAGGAGGCTGCAGCGCTAATAGAAGCAAAGGGAGGCCGGGGCGTTGTGCTTGCAGGCAGGCCCTATCATCTGGATCCCGCCATCCATCACGGTATCCCTGAGCTCATAACCAGCCTTGGCCTGGCAGTCCTTACCGAGGATTCCATAGCCCATCTTGGAAAGGTTGAAAGGCCTCTTCGCGTGGTGGATCAGTGGGCATACCATTCAAGGCTTTATGCCGCCGCTTCCTTTGTGGCTTTAAGAAACGATCTGGAGCTGGTCCAGCTTAATTCCTTCGGCTGCGGGCTGGATGCGGTGACAACGGATCAGGTGCAGGAGATTCTCAACCGCCATCATAAAATGTACACTACCCTTAAAATTGATGAAGGCAATAATCTGGGAGCCGCAAGAATTCGCCTCAGATCCCTTCTGGCAGCCATGGATGAAAGGGAGCGAAACAATATTACGTTCACCAGGGATGTTAAAATGCCTCCCAGGCTTGTCTTTACTAAGGAAATGAAGTACACCCATACCATTTTGGCTCCGGAAATGTCGCCCATACACTTCCAGTTTGTACAGGAGGCCTTCAGGACCTCAGGCTACAGAATGGTAGTACTTCCCAAATGCGGGAAGTCCTCTGTGGAGGAGGGGCTGAAATATGTTAACCAGGATGCCTGCTACCCGGCCATTATGGTCATCGGACAGCTGGTAGAGGCCTTGAAATCCGGTGAGTACGATCTTAACAACACCTCCGTTATTATCTCCCAGACAGGAGGCGGCTGCCGTGCCACCAATTATATTGGACTATTAAGAAAAGCTATTGTGGATGCGGGCTTTGGCAATATACCCGTTTTATCCTTAAGCGCCCAGGGACTTGAAACCCACCCGGGCTTCAAGCTCACGCCGGCTCTTATTCACAGGGCTATTCGGGGTGTTTTGTACGGGGATCTTCTTATGCGCGTGCTCTATCAGACAAGGCCCTACGAAAAGGAAAAGGGCGCTGCCAACAGGCTTTATGAGAAATGGGCTCAGGAATGCAAAAACGCCATGCATGAAATAAGCCTGAAATCCTTTAATGAAAGAGTTCGCCGGATTGTTGAGGAATTTGATCAATTGCCCCTTACCGGCCAGGTAAAGCCCAAGGTAGGTCTTGTAGGAGAAATTCTGGTGAAATTTCATCCTGCTGCCAATAACTACATTGTGGATCTACTCGAAAATGAAGGCGCTGAAGCCGTAATGCCGGATTTACTGGACTTTTTCCTTTACTCGGCCTATAACAGTGACTTTAAATACCGTTCTCTTGCTGGAACCTTTAAATCCCACTGGATTGGCAAGGCCGCCATTGCCGCTATTGAGTGGTATCGGAAAAGCATGAAAAAAGCGCTGGCGGAAAGCCGCAGCTTTCATCCGCCCAAATCTATTCAGGAGCTTGCCCAGGGAGCCTCACGTATTCTTTCGCTGGGAAACCAGACCGGAGAGGGATGGTTTTTGACGGCTGAGATGGTGGAGCTTATTGAAAGCGGTGTTAAGAATATTGTCTGCATGCAGCCCTTTGCATGTCTTCCGAACCATGTTACCGGAAAGGGTATGATAAAAGAGCTGAAAAGGCAGTATCCGGGCGCCAATATTGTGGCGGTGGACTACGATCCCGGAGCCAGCGAAGTCAATCAGCTAAATCGTATTAAGTTAATGCTTTCATCGGCCTTTGAAGAGATACGTCATACGGAAGAGAAAAAACAATCAAGTGCAAAGGAATGCCTGTGGTCTGATACGGCCAGAGCATAAGGAGGATTTATGCGTTCAATCAGACAAAGACTTGTTGTATTGGTAGGAATCCTTGTCCTGGGTGTCTGCCTGGGATTGGGCGTCATTTCTTACTTAACATCCTATGAATCGCTGAAAGCCAATGTAGCCATGTCGCTGCCTCAGTTTGCCCAGGAGGCGGCAAAAACGGTTGAAAAGGGTGTGGAGGGCTACCTGGGAAGCCTTGAAACCATTGCCAACAGTGAGCTTTTTGATAATTCCGCACTAAATCGGAATGAAATTGTTACTCTTTTAAGCAGGGAAGCAGACCGGGCAGGCCATATCTCCCTGTCCTACGCGGATGCCAATGGGAAAGCTATAGACAATAAGGGCAATGAAGAGGATATCAGCGGACAGGATTATTTTAAGGCGGCGCTCAATACGGAAAGAAGCATTTATGGCCCCTTAAGGATTGAAGGGGATACGGACATCGCGCTTGTGTATTCCGTTCCCGTAAAGCAAAGCAATGGGACAGCAGGTTATATTATTGCATTCCGTGACGGCTATGAACTGAGCGGGCTTGTGGCCGACATCAATTACGGGGAAACAGGAAAAGCCTTTATCATGGACGCTAATGGCAAGACCCTGGCCCATAAGGATAAGGAAATTATAGCCTCTCTTCTACAAGGCAGCAGCACCGGCACCAGTAATGGCGATGCGGATGCAGTTTCATCGGCATCTGTCACAGGCGGGGAAAGCGTGCAGGGCTTGCCCGGTTACGCGGATTTTCAAAGCCTTCGCCGGCAAATGATGTCCACCGACCAGAGCTTTGGCGAGTTTATGTACGAAGGCACCCCCAAATACATCGGTTTTGCCCATTTTGAAAATTTCGACTGGTATGTGGCGGTAGAAGCCGATAAAAGTGAGATTCTTGCCGGGTTAAACCTGATGCAGGCCCGCATTTTTCTCTTTACGGGCATATTTGTTGGAGCGGGTCTGATAGCCGCCTTTTTCATAGCCCAGAACATACAAAAGCCCATACGCTACCTGACCCAATCCTTTCATACCATGGCCGAAGGGGATTTCACCGGTAAAATCCGTCCGGATTACCTAAAAAGGAAGGACGAGCTTGGAGAGCTGGCAAGAGCCTTTCAAAAGATTATACAAGGGCTGGGGCACCTTTTGAAGGAAACGGCCCGAACAGCCATGGAAGTGGCATCTGCCTCCCGGAGCCTCAGCAAGGTTATGAATACCACCTCCAGTGCGGTGGATGATGTGGCCCGTACGGTGGAGATGATCGCCAAGGGCGCGTCCCGGCAGGCTGGGGAAACGGAAGAGGGCGTACATAAGGCCGAGGAAATAGGCACGCTTCTTGAAAAGGAAAAAGAGAATATTGCCGAGCTTACTGAATCGGCTCAGGAAGTGGTTATAATGAAGGAAGCCGGCTTCCGGATTTTAAATGAGCTGGTTTTAAGAACCGAGACGGCCAACGAGGGAATTGACGGCATCCGCAAGGTCATAAAAAACAGCAATATCAGCGCAAAGGAAATTGAAAAAGCCGGGAATATGCTTTCTGAAATTACAGAGCAGACCAATATACTGGCACTTAACGCTGCCATTGAAGCAGCCAGGGCCGGGGAGTCGGGAAGAGGCTTTGCCGTTGTGGCGGAGGAAGTCAGAAAGCTTGCTGAGGAGTCTAACCGGTTCACTGTGGAGATATCCTCCATTATTAACAATCTTATCAGTGAGTCGGAAGCATCGGTGACAACCATTGAAGAGGTTGCTCGTCTTGTTGCATCTCAAACCCAGAGTGTTGAAGCGACAAAAGAAAAATTTAACGGAATTGATAAGGCTGTAGAAAAGACAAAATCGGTTATTCAACGTATAAACGCATATGAAGATAGAATGCACGATATGAAACAGGAGCTCATGGAAGTAATGAAGGGACTGTCGGATATTTCGGAAGAAAATGCGGCGGGAACGGAGGAGGTATCCACTTCCGTCGAGGAGCAGGTTGCCTCGCTGGCCTCCATATCCCGTTCAAGCGAAGAGCTCTCCGCTCTGTCGGCCAATCTTCTCAAGGACCTTGAGCATTTCAATTATTAGAGCGGGCTATGCCCGCTACCCGATGGCTGCTGCACAAATGCATTTGGAGGTAAACACAAATGAATCTAAAATCAAAGCTGACTTTATCCTTTGTGTCTGTTCTGCTTGTATTCTCACTGGTATTATTTGCCTTTATGTATTATGAATTCGGAAGCCTTATAAACGACAATATCGGAGAGAGGCTTACTACCACCTCCCAGCTTGGAGTAAGCTTAATTAACGCATCTTTTCCCGGGGACTGGCGGGTTGAAGGGGACAAGCTATATAAAGGCGAGTCGCTTATTAACGGCAACACCCAGCTGGTGGACGAGATAAAAAACAGCACGGGCTTTATGGCCACCCTTTTTCTCAATGATACACGGGTTTCCACCAATGTTTTGGATAACGGCCAGAGAATTGAAGGCACAAAAGCCAGTGCCGAGGTGATGGAGGCCGTTTTGAAAAATGGTAAGGATTATACCGGGCGGACCATTGTGGGTGGTCGGGAGGCAATAACCTACTACTCACCGATTCGGGACGCTTCGGGCAATACGGTGGGCATGTGGTTCGTAGGTATGTATCAGGAGGATGTAACTGCCAAATTAGGAGGTATTACCCGCTTTGTTATTTTAATTTTCGCGGGCATCATGGTGATTGGCTCAGGCTTATCCTATCTGCTGGGACATTTTCTCACCCGCACCATTAAGGAGGCTGCCAAGCATCTTAAGAAAATTTCAGAGGGTGATTTCAGCCTTAAGCTCTCAGATCGTATATTGGAGCTGAAGGGTGAAATGGGTGAAATATCAAGAGCTGCCAATGAAATGCATCTGGCTATTGTGGGTATGGTGACAAGCATACGCAAGGAGTCGGCCACAATTGATGAAGCCATGTCCCTGTCAACCCGAAGCCTTTCGGAGCTCAATGCCGGAATAGAGGATGTTTCTGCCACCACTCAGGAGCTTTCGGCAGGCATGGAGCAAACAGCAGCTGCCATGGAGGAAATGAACGCCACCTCCTCCGAAATTGAAGCCAATGTGGAGCGAATGGCTCAAAAGGCTCAGGAGGGCTCGCGCTCAGCCAGAGAAATAAGTGAAAGAGCCGACAATTTAAAGCAAAACGCGCAAAAAGCCATAAAGTCCTCCAGAGAGATTTACACCAAAACCAGGGAGGAGCTGCAGTCCGCTATCCTCCAATCCCAGGCTATTGAAAAAATACAGAAGCTTTCCGATGCGGTGCTGGATATTACTGCTCAAACCAACCTCCTTTCCTTAAACGCTGCCATAGAGGCTGCCAGAGCCGGAGAGGCCGGGCGAGGCTTTGCGGTGGTGGCGGATGAAATCCGCAAGCTTGCCGAGGACTCAAAAACAGCTGTGGGAGAAATACAGGAGGTTACGCTGGCTGCGCTGGAGGCTGTTAAGAATCTCGTGGAGGGCTCTGAAAAGGTCCTCAGCTTTATGGACAAAAACGTCATCCGTGACTATGAGGTTCTTGTGGATACGGGTGAAAAGTACAGTCAGGATGCCCGGTTTATTGATAATTTGGTTTCGGACTTCAGCAATACCTCCGAGCAGCTTCTTCTTTCCATTAACAGCATGCTCAGGGCCATTCAGGAGGTAACCCTGTCCACTAACGAAGGAGCTCAGGGGACATCGGCCATCGCCGGGAAAAATACGGATATTGCGGATAGAAGCAGTCATGTTATCGAGCTGACGGCCAAGGCCAAAGCCGGGTCCGACGCCTTGAAGGATTACGTGAATCGCTTTGTGGTATAATTTTTGGAATTTTGGGTCAGCTTCCCTATTATATTCCGGTTCTTAATATGCTTTTAAGCTTTTCCCGGTATACTAAAGATCAGCTGAAGCGCAGTGAATTTTATATTTCACAAATCCACTAATGCAGCAGAAAAGCTAAACCGGGAGCTTGCTTAAGGCTCTTAACGGAAATAATGATATGGAGTGATGACCATGCGAGTTTTATTGGTTGAAGATGAAATCCGGCTTTTGGACGCCCTGGAGTTCAGCCTTTCCCGCCAGGGGTATACGGTGGACAGAGCCTCCGACGGTATAAACGGCCATGATTTGGCCCTGTCGGATATCTATGATGTTGTAGTTCTGGATCGTATGCTGCCCGGCATGGATGGCCTGGATATTCTAAGGAGCATGCGAAAGAGCCGGATTCTCACTCCCGTTTTAATGCTTACCGCAAAGGATACCGTGGAGGACCGGGTTACCGGCCTTGATAACGGTGCCGACGATTACCTTATAAAGCCCTTTGCCACAAAGGAGCTCATTGCCAGGATAAAAGCCCTGGGAAGGCGCCGCCAGGA
>JAFADM010000581.1 GCA_023424865.1 Bacillota bacterium
TGTACAATGGGGTGATTTCTTTAATGAAAGGACCCTGCTGTGCACTTTTTTTATATTCATTTAGACGGATACGCGGCCGCGGATCTTTTTAAAATCAGTACAAAAAAACCGGGAGGTGACCTCACCTAAAAAGCTCAACACGCCGCTAAAATATTGTGATGATTCAATTGGGTCAATATGTTGGATGAAATGGAGTTTATTTGTAAGAACTGAAAGGAGACTATCATGAAAAAAAGCTTACGTGTCCTGGCACTCACTATGGCAGTAACATTAACGGTCAGTCTTGGTCTGGCGGGCTGCGGCGGACAAGCGCCCTCGAATACGGATCAGCCCTCCTCCGGCGCTTCCGCAACCCCGGATGCCAATGACAATTCCGAGCTTCATATTGCGGTTAACGCCGTACCCGAAACCTTTGACCTTACCAATACAACCGCCACCATCGGCTCTACCATTGCCCTGGGCTCCATTTATGAATGCCTTGTAGCGCTGGGAGCGGATTATTCCATTGTGCCGGAGCTGGCACAGTCCTTTACCATTAGCGACGACGCCACAGAATATGTGTATACCCTTCGCCAGGGCGTGCTTTTCCATAACGGCCAGGAAATGAAGGCCGCCGATGTTGTGGCTTCCATGAACCGTTGGATTGAAGCCTTCGGCACCGCCAAAACCATGATTGGAGAGGCCCGCTTTGAGGCCGATGGCGACTATGCCGTAAAGCTTAAAATGGATCATCCTCTGCTCTACTTAAATGAGCTTATCACAACCGCAGCTCAAAGGCCCATTATTGTGCCAAAGTCCGTCATTGACAGCGGGAATCCCACCACAGGAATCATTAAGGACTATATCGGCACCGGCCCCTACAAGTTTACGGAATGGGCGGCGGACAGGTATGTTCTTTTTACCCGCAACGAAAATTACGCTCCCTATGGCACCGAGGGACAGGTTAACGGCTGGAGCGGCTATAAGGTTGCCGCCACAGCCAAGGTTTATTACGACATTGTCCCTGACGATTCCACCCGTGTGGCAGGCATACAGTCCGGCGAGTATGATATTGCCTACAATATGCCTGTGGATAATTACGACCTCTTTAACGGCAAGGACGATTACACCGTATACAATCAATTGGACGGGGATCTGGTCATGATCTACAACAAGCAGGAGGGCCTGGGCGCCAACGCCAAATTCAGGCAGGCCGTCAACGCCGCCCTCAATGCGGATGATATCCTTCTGGCCGCCTATGCCAATCCCGACTTTTTTAAATCCGGATCCAGCTACATGCCGGTGGCGGAATCCGATTGGTATACCGAAGAAGGCGCGGCTTTCTACAATCAGAACAGTGCCGAGGCCTCCAAGGCCCTTCAGACTGAAGCTGGCTATAACGGGGAAACCTTCCGGCTTCTGGTCTCCTCAGACTATTCGGACTTTTACAATGCAGCCGTCGTAATCAAGCAGCAGCTGGAATCGGCGGGCATAAAGACGGAGCTTGTGGTTACCGACTGGGCCACCTACCTTAACTATTCCAAGGATCCCACCCAGTTTGACGCCTTTATCACAAGCTTTTCCGTAAAAGCCGTACCCACTCTTATCCTGTATCTTTCCGCCACATGGAACGGCTGGGCCACCGATCCGGTTATTGTGGACGCGCTGGCAAACATCAACACCGCCACCGACAAGGCTCAGGCCGTGGAAATATGGAAGATGCTTCAGAAGTACTGCTGGGAAGAGGGGATGCCCGTTTCCAAAATTGGTAATAAGTATGTGTACAGCGTTGCCGGGTCCCATGTAAAAAATCTTATTTACTTCCAGGGCCCTCATGCCTGGAACGTGGTTGCGGACAATTGACGACACCTTAAACCGGCGGTCGATTTGGGGCCGTGGCAAGCCTTAAGCCATGGCCCCTCCAAGAGCCGGTACGGATTTTTTCATTCATCCTGGAGGGGAGCGCCATGAAGAAGTATCTGCTCAAAAGATTACTAACCCTTATTCCGGTTCTATTTATTGTTTCCCTGGTTATTTTCACTCTTATCCATCTTACCCCGGGGGATCCGGCCAGAATTATGCTGGGGGATCAGGCCTCGGAGGCAGAGGTTCAGGTGCTGAGGGAAAAAATGGGGTTTAACGCCCCCTTGCCTGTTCAATACCTTAACTGGGTGAAAAAGCTCCTTCAAGGGAATTTTGGCCAGTCCGTCTTCATGGAAGGAACCATGACGGAGATTATCGCCTCCCATTTGGCGCCAACCCTGCTTTTAACCTTCTATGCCCTCCTCATTGCCGTTGCGGTGGCCGTTCCACTGGGCATACTTGCCGCAAGGACTCGGGGGACGGCGGCGGATCATGTCATTTCAGGCCTTTCCATGAGCGGTATTTCCGTGCCGAGCTTTCTTCTGGGGCTTTTTCTCATCCTCCTTTTTGCCGTTAAGCTGGGGTGGCTTCCCGCCGCGGGCTATAAGGGCATATCGGAGGCCGGTTTTTTAAAAAATCTCAGGTACATGATAATGCCTGCTATTGCCCTTGGCTGCATGCAGGCAGGACTTATTATCCGCATGACCCGATCCTCCGTTTTGGAGGTGCTCAACTGTGACTATATCAAAATGGCCAGAGCAAAGGGTGTGAAGGAGCGGGTCATTATCCTGAAGCACGCTTTTAAAAATGCGCTTCTTCCCATCATCACCGTTATCGGCCAGGGGCTCATGAGCCTTTTGTCCGGCGCGGCGGTGGTGGAGTCGGTGTTTAATATTCCGGGGATAGGCCAGCTTATCATCAATTCGGTTTCCCGAAGGGATTATGAGGTTATTCAGGCCATTGTGCTTTTTGTGGCCCTTGTCAATGTTCTTATATGTCTTTTAATTGATTTGTTATACGGTCTGGCGGACCCCAGGGTCAGGCTTGAAGGTTAGTAGGAAGGGAGGCGTTAAAATATGACGGAATTAGCGGAAACGGCAGAAAAGGCCGAAACGACGGATAAAGTCCAAACGGCGGATAAACCCGAAACGGCGGACAAAGCCGAAAAGGGTGAGCTGGAGTCCCTGAAGCGAGCTCTTAGAAAAGAACAGCTTCGCCTCAATATACGCAAATTTGCAAAAAACAAGCTGGCGGTGACAGGGGCTCTGCTTCTTGTGCTTATGCTGGCAGCCGCCCTTTTTGCCCCTCTGGCGGCTCCCCAGGGGCCTTTTGAAATGGTGGTGGCCAACCGGCTTAAGCCACCGGGAGGGGAGCACCTTTTCGGGACAGATACCTTTGGGAGGGACCTTTTTTCAAGAGTGCTGTACGGGGCCCGTATATCGCTGTTCATCGGAGCGGGGGTAAGCCTCATCTCCTTTGCTTTCGGCCTTGTCATGGGGCTTTACGCAGGCTATTACAAGGTAATGGACAACATTATCATGCGCATTTGCGACGGGCTCAGCGCCATACCGCCCATTCTCCTTGCCATTGCCTTCATGGCGGTTTTAGGGCCAAGCTCCCTTAATGTTACCATAAGCCTTGCCATCGTCTATACCCCGGGCCTTGCGCGCATTGTCCGTTCCTCGGCCCTTTCGGTGAAGGAGCAGACCTATGTGGAGTCCATGCGGGCGCTGGGGGCTTCGCCCACCCGGATTATCTGGGGGCATATCGCCCCCAATATTCTGGGCCCCGTGATTGTTCAAGCCTCCTTTATTTTTGCCAACGCCATCATAACCGAGGCGGCCTTAAGCTTTTTGGGAGTGGGCGTACCCGTACCCAACCCCAGCTGGGGCAATATTCTCTACGAAGGAAAAACCGTCATTTATAATTCCTGGTGGATGGTGGTGTTTCCGGGTGTGTTCACGGCTCTGTCGGTGCTGGGCCTGAATTTATTCGGCGATGGTCTTAGGGATATACTGGATCCCCATACCAACGGATGAAGGGGAGAAACAAATGGAAGAGACATTATTGAAAATTGAGAACCTGAATACCTCCTTTAAAACGGAGCGGGGCCTTATGAAAGCCGTCGACGGAGTTTCCTTCCATGTGAATAAGGGTGAAATTCTGGCGGTGGTAGGTGAGTCGGGCTGCGGCAAAAGCGTCACGGTCCAGTCGGTGCTGAGGCTTTACGACGAAAAGTATCAGGTTCGTTATTCCGGCGAAATACAGTACAAGGGCAGAAACCTTCTAAGGCTTTCCCGGAAGGAAATGGAGAGCATACGGGGACAGGAGGTATCCATGATTTTTCAGGATGCCTTAAGCTCCCTGAACCCTGTTTTTACGGTGGGCGAGCAAATCGCCGAGTCCCTGCGCATTCACAGGAAAACGGACCGGAAGGAGAGCCGCAGGCGGGCCGCGGAGCTACTTGAGCTGGTGGGCATCAATGATCCCTTAAAAAGACTGGAGCAATACCCCTTCGAGCTGTCCGGAGGCATGCGCCAGAGGGTGATGATAGCCATTGCACTGGCCTGCGGGCCGGGCCTTCTTATCGCCGACGAGCCCACAACAGCCCTGGATGTGACCATTCAGGCCCAGATAATGGACCTTATCGTGGAGCTTAATAAAAAGCTCAATATGGGTGTTATTCTCATTACCCATGATCTTTCCGTGGTTGCCGAAACCTGCAGCCGGGTGGTGGTTATGTACCTGGGCCAGGTGGTGGAGGAGGCGCAGGTGAACCGGTTGTTCGATAAACCCCTCCATCCCTATACCCTGGGGCTTATCCAATCCATTCCCCAGGTGGAGGGGCCCAGGCCTTCGAGGCTTTATATGATTAAGGGCATGGTCCCGCTTCTGAGCCAGATTCCGGAGGGCTGCCGCTTTGCGCCCCGCTGTCCAAAAGCGGACGACCGCTGCCGCAGGGAAATGCCTCAGCTCTTGCCGGCAGGCCCGGATCAAAAGGTGCGCTGCTTTCATGCCAACGATTTATAAGGAGGTCTTTATGGAAGAACAAAGTTCCAATGTTTTGGAAGCCAGGCATTTAAAAAAATACTTTCCCGTAAAGACAACCCTGGGAAAGGCCGTTCATTATGTGAAGGCTGTAGACGATGTTTCCCTGGCTCTTAAAAAGGGGGAAACCTATGGCCTGGTAGGTGAAACCGGCTGCGGCAAAAGCACCCTGGGCAGAACTCTTTTAAAGCTCCTTGAACCTACCGCCGGTGAGGTTTATGTGGAAAACAGGGAAATTGCCGGGCTGGGACCAAAGGAAATGCGCCGGATGCGCCAGAAAATGCAGATGGTTTTCCAGGATCCCTACACCTCTCTTAACCCCAGAAAAAAAGTCGGGGATATTTTAACGGAGGCGCTTAAAATACATGGTATCGGCAATCGGAAATCACGTGTGGAAACGGCCATGGGTATGCTGGACAAGGTGGGCTTAAGGCCCCAGCATTATTACCGGTTTCCCCACGAATTTTCGGGAGGACAGCGCCAGCGGGTGGGGCTGGCCCGGGCGCTCATTTTAAAGCCCGGCCTTATCGTCTGTGACGAGCCGGTGTCGGCTCTGGATGTTTCGGTTCAGTCCCAGATAATTAATCTGCTTCTGGACCTCCAGGAGGAGGGCGGTGTTTCCTATTTGTTTATCGCCCACGATATGAGCG
The DNA here is from genome assembly GCA_023424865.1 of Bacillota bacterium. The sequence continues at coordinate 5,541 of JAFADM010000581.1, forward strand.
TAGTGAAATACATATCCTCCCGGGTCGGTGTTATGTATCTGGGCGTCCTTGTGGAAGAAGCCCGTACCGACGATTTGTTCGCACTGCCGGCCCATCCTTATACCCAGGCTCTTTTGTCGGCTGTGCCTTCACCCAATCCCAGGATAAAAAAGGAAAGGATTCTCCTGACAGGAGAAATTCCGTCTCCGATGAATGCCCCCAAGGGCTGCGTTTTTCACACCCGCTGCCCCCACTGTATGCCTGTGTGTACCAGGGAACGCCCTTCACACAAAACCATCATGCCGGATCACAGGGTGGCCTGCCATCTTTATGATCCGCGAAACGAAGGAGGAAACAGGGTATGCTGAATGAAGCAGGGCAAAAAGCCCTTGACAGCCGTTTAAGGCCTCTTTCGGAAAGCTTTTCGGGCGTTGTGGGGATAAGCCTCAGGCATCAAAAAACCGGCCTTGCCTATAGCTTTCACGGCGGCCGCGTTTTTTCAGCGGCCAGCACGGCCAAGCTCTTTGTCCTGGGAGCCCTGCTGGAGCAGGTGGATAAGAAGGAACTTAAGCTGGAGGAAAGGCTTACCCTTACTCCAGGCGACAGGATGACAGGATCCGGAATTTTAAAGGAGCTGGATGAGGGCCTTTCCCTTACCCTAAAGGATCTTGCCACCCTTATGATTATAAAGAGCGACAATACGGCTACCAATATGCTTCTTGACCGGATGGGCGGCCCGGACAGGGTAAACGTTCATTTAGAGGCCGCAGGCCTTACAAAAAGCCGGGTCAACAGAAAAATAAGCGGCGACCCGCTTGTGGTAAGGGGTTCAGAGTTTGCTCATGCCGCACCGGATGAGATGACGGACTATCTTGCCCGGATGAAAAAGGAAATGCTTGTAAAAAAACCTTCCTCAGACCTCTTTTACGGCATTCTTAAAAAGCAGCAGTACCTTGACTTTTTTCCCAGGTACCTTCCTTTGAAGGGCGATCCGGGAGGTGTGGAGCCATCCATAGAAATAGCCAATAAGACCGGCTTTATGGACGGCATTCGGGCCGATTGCGGGTACCTTGCGGTAAATAATGAACTGCTCAGTTATGCTGTTATGGCCAATGGCTGCAAGGATAAGGGCTTCACCGTGGATAATGAGGGATCCCTTTTGCTGGCAAAAATCGGACGAATAATATACGAGGTTCTTTGCCCCTGAGAAAAGCTCCCTTAGGTAAGCGCCGCGGGTGAAGGGGTAATTAACACAATTGAAAGGATAGTTGATCATAATGGGATATGAAACCATGGCCAGAGAGGAGCTGGCTTTTCTGCCTACGCCCCTGGAGGAGCTCAAAAGGCTGAGAAGGCGTATCGGAGGGCCAAGGCTTTTTATAAAGAGGGACGATCTTACAGGTCTTGGCCTGGGAGGAAATAAAACGCGAAAGCTGGAATATCTTTTGGGGGATGCCCTTTCCAAGGGCGCCGATACCATCATTACCTCCGGCGGCCTTCAGACCAATCACGGCAGGCTAACAGCCGCAGCCTGCGCCAAGCTGGGCCTGGAGTGCTACGTGGTTCTTACGGAGGAGGACGACGGAGTATACGAGGGCAACCGTATTCTGGAATACTTCTTCGGCGCCAGGGAGGTATTCTGTGATA
>JAFADM010000072.1 GCA_023424865.1 Bacillota bacterium
CCCTGGGTAAAGCTGTTCTGACCGGGACGCCCATTTACCGAGGAGCCGTCATTGCCTCCTGCAATATTGATGCCGTCGTCACTGGCTGTAACCCTTATGATGCCGTCATTGATAGTAACATTGGCGCTTTCAATGCCTTCATAAGATTTAAGGATAGTGATTTCCCCGCCGTTTAGGGTCATCACCGTATCCGAATGGATACCGTCGTCACCTGTGGTGATGTTGAAGACACCTCCGTTTATTACGATGCTGTTGTTGGTGTGTATGGCGTCGTCCGCCGTATCTATGTTAAAGGTGCCGCCGTCAATGGTAATTCCGACGTCAGCCTTAATGCCCTTGGTGCTTACGGTGTCGGTCTGTGCAGAAGTTGCGTTGCCGCCGGGGAAATTACCTCCGGCATTATCGGTTTTAGACACTCCGTTTTCACTTCCGCCCCCGGCCTTAATATTAAAATCACCGCTTTTAATAATAACCTGAGTTACCGCCTCAATGGCATCCTGCTGAGAATCAAGGGTAAAAATACCGCTTTCAATATAGACATAGCCTTTCTCCGAATCACTGTCCTCCGTGGATTTAAGAGCCTCTCCTTGGGAGGTGACCGTGATATCCGCAACCTTTACAACAAGGAAATCCTTACCCCGAATGCCGTCTCCTGCCGCATCCACCGTAATCTTTCCGCCGGTAATCCAAAGGCCGTCCTTGCTGACAATACCGTCGTCATAATTAGCTTTAACCGTAAGAGAGCCGTTACCTGCAATTACCAGATCATCCTTGCTGAAAAGCGCGCCGTCCGGCTCGCCGGAATCATCGAGGCTTGCCCGTGTGGCGCCGTCCTCAAGAGTGTTTTCAGTACCGTCAGCCAGTATAATCATGGTTTTTTCCGCGCTTAACACATGTAAAACCGCATCCGAGCTGCTGGTAAGACGGGCGTCGTTGAGTACGATTTTCACGGTGCTTTTATCCGACGAATCCACCACCAGCTTTCCGTCGGTGAGGGTTCCCGATACCACATAGGTTCCTCCGCCGGTTATGGTAACGGTACCGCCTTCGGCTTTGGCCCCGGAGCCCTCCACAGTAGCCGAGTCGCCGTTCAACAGAATTTTGGTAGCCGAAGCATAGCTCCAGGAAATGTCCTCATCCTCCGCGGCAAATTCCACGGAAATAGGTATAAGAGCCAGCTCTCCATTTTCCGTATTGGATTCAACCGTACTTCCTGCCGTTGTTGTTGCCGACGGGCTGGGTGTTTCGCTTGCCCCGGGAGTTGTATCAATGACGGCAGAAGAGCAAGCTGTCAGGAGAAAGGCGGAAAGCACCCCTGCACAAAGAAGTTTTATACGTTTAAATTTTGAAAAACCTATTAAAGCTTTCATTCATTTCATCCTTTCCATGTAAATCACCTTCAAACGGATCATACCTTAGGAATGCCCCTTTCAGCTGATCCTAACCCGTATTTAAAGTTCTTTCGGGTTCTCATGGTTCTACAACCTGATTATAGCGCTTCAATGTGAAGGCTGGGTGAAAAACACCTGATTTCTTATTGACTCTGTTTTGTCTCCTATGCTATACTGCAATAGTTAGTTGCGGTCGCAACAATTTAGTTTCAGGAGTGAATTCTATTGGATCCATTAATGAAATTTATCGGTCGAACCTCCCGCTGCGCCATTCTTTACAGGGGCAATTTGCTCGCCCCCTACGGACTCAACGGACATCAGCATTCTTATATTATTCCTATCTGCCAGCATCCCGGAATTACACAGGATAAGCTGGCACAGATGGTTTATGTCAATAAGAGCAATGTAGCAAGGCAAATCTCCCTGCTTGAGCAAAACGGATTTGCAACCCGTCTTCCAGGAGATACGGACAGGCGGCAAATGCGGGTTTATCCCACCGATAAATTACTTGAACTATACCCTAAAATTTTAGAGGTATTAAAAGGTTGGAATGAAAAGCTGCTGGAGGATTTCAATCCCGGTGAGCGTCAGCTTCTTATGGGCATGATGGAAAAGATTACGGAAAAAGCCATAAAAACCATCAGCGAGCTTCAGGAGGCAGATGAACCAAACAGCGGCACAGAAGCTGCCGGCAAGGAAAAAAGGCCTTCCGGGAGAGCGGATTCAGACGGAGGATTACAATGAAGGAGCTTTTGAACTACTTACGGCCCAATTATTTCAAGATGTCTGTGGGATTATTTTTCAAATTTGCGGGGACAATTACGGATCTTCTCATTCCATGGATACTGGCCTATATGATTGACGAGGTAGTGCCCTTAAGGCGCATACCTCTTATTGTTCTCTGGGGACTTGTTATGGTGCTGTGCTCCGTTGCGGCCCTGGTAACCAATATTATAGCCAACCGCATGGCGGCCAGAGTTGCGGGAGATACCACGGAAAAAATCCGTCACGACCTGTTCTCCCGGATTACCTCTCTCTCCTGCCGTCAGATTGACGGTTTTACCGTTCCCTCTCTTGTATCCAGGCTCACCTCGGATACCTATAATGTACATAATATGGTAGGCATGCTCCAGCGGTTGGGAGTTCGAGCTCCCATTCTGCTTCTGGGAGGAATCATGCTCACCCTTACGCTGGATACGGTGCTGACCCTGGTTCTGCTGGCCATTATGCCCCTTCTGGCTTTACTGGTCTATTTTGTGTCTAAAAAAGGTATTCCCCTGTACACACGGCTTCAGCAATCGGTGGATAATCTGGTCAGGACCGTGCGGGAAAACATAACGGGAATCCGTGTCATAAAGGCCCTGTCCCGAACCGAGCATGAAAAGCGCCGCTTTGGGGATGTGAACAATCAGGTGGTCGACAATGAAAAGCTGGCAGGAAAGGTCATGGCCATATCCAATCCCACCATGAACCTTCTTCTTAACCTGGGCCTAACCCTGGTTATTCTGGTGGGTGCTTACAGAACCGACCTTGGACTTACACAGCCCGGCAAAATCATTGCCTTTCTCACCTATTTCACTATTATTCTCAACGCCATGATGACCTTAACCCGCATTTTCGTTCTCATATCCAAGGGCACCGCCTCCTTTCAGCGCATTTCCGAGGTTATTCAAGCTCCTTCGGAGCCTTCCGTTCTCCCTGCCCAGGAAAAAAAGGGAGAGGAGCATATTGCCTTCAGGCAGGTATCCTTTTCCTATCACAAAAGGGAAAACAGTGTGGAGAATATTGATTTTTCCTTAAATCGCGGGGAAACCCTGGGGATCATCGGTGCCACCGGAAGCGGAAAATCCACTGTCATTCGCCTCCTTCTAAGGTTTTATGACACAGATGAAGGCCAGATTCTTATTGACGGACGGGATATTCGAAGCATACCTGAAAAGGAGCTTTACAGCCTGTTCGGCGTAGTTTTCCAAAACGATGTGCTCTATGCCGATACCATAGCTGAAAACATTGCCTTTGGACGGGACTTAAGCCATGAGCAGATCCTTAAAGCGGCAGTCTGTGCCCAGGCAAGCGAATTTATTGAGTCGAAGGAAGACGGTCTTTTACATAAGCTCACCATCCGCGGCTCCAATTTAAGCGGCGGGCAGAAGCAGCGGCTTTTAATTGCCCGAGCCCTTGCAGCCATGCCGGACATTCTCATATTGGACGACTCCTCCAGCGCCCTGGACTATAAAACCGACAGTATGCTCAGAAAAGCGCTTCATCAAAGCTTTTCAAATACCACCACCCTCATTGTTGCCCAGCGCATCAGCTCCATTATGCACGCGGATCGGATTTTATTTCTGGACGAGGGGAAGATCATTGGCTATGGAACCCATGAGGAGCTTCTGGATGTTTGCCCCCTGTATCAGGAAATTGCGAAAGCCCAGCTAGGAGGATGTCATGTCTAGAAATACGGAAAACAAGCCTTCAAAAATGAATTGGAATACCCTCCTGCGCCTGTGGAGGTATATTTACGATTATAAAAGCCTGCTGTTTATGGCCCTGTTTCTAACCCTGTCCAGCAATTTATTTGCCCTGGTAGGCCCAATGCTCTCAGGCTACGCCATTGATGCCATTGAACCCGGAAAGGGTCTTGTGGTTTTTGAGAGGGTCTTTTATTACTGCGGGCTTATGGTAGTGTTTTATGTTCTTTCCTCTGTTCTTTCCTATGCCCTGGCCCTTATTATGATCCAACTAAGCCAAAAAATTGTATACAAAATGCGCAAGGATGTCTTTGAAAAGCTGGCAAGCCTTCCGGTAGGCTACTTCGATCGCTATCAGGCCGGCGATATCATCAGCCGTATTACCTATGATATTGATACCATCAATACCTCTCTTTCCAATGACCTTATCCAAATCTGCACAAGCATTGTTACTGTGGGCGGCTCCCTTATTATGATGCTTTCCATCTCCCCTGTTCTTGTGCTTATTTTCGCCGTAACCATCCCCATATCCATTTACTTTACAAAGCGAATGACCGGCAAGGTACGCCCTCTCTTCCGAAAGCGGTCAGCCAAGTTGGGAGAGCTCAACGGCTATGTCGAGGAGGTTTTATCTGGACAAAAAAGCATTAAGGCCTATCACCGTGAGGAGGTTTTTGTCGAACGCTTTGACAAGCGCAACAAGGAAGCTGTGGAAGCCTATTATGATTCGGAATACTACGGCAGTATCGTTATGCCCTTTGTCAATTTTATCAACAACCTGTCCATGTCTCTGGTAAGTGTTTTCGGCGCACTTTTGTTTTTATTTGGGCGGATGAGCCTGGGAAGCGTCTCCTCCTTTGTCCTTTATTCAAGAAAATTTTCAGGCCCAATTAATGAAACGGCTAATATTATAAGCGAGCTGCAATCGGCTTTTGCAGCCGCAGAAAGAGTTTTCAGAATTCTGGATGAAAGCCCCGAGCCACTGGATAAGGAAGGGGCTCATGTCTATTCGGACGTTGAAGGGAACCTTAGTATAAAGGAGGTATCCTTCGGCTACACTCCCGACAAGATTATATTGAAAAAGCTGAGCCTCCATGCACAAAAGGGTAATCTGGTGGCTATTGTGGGGCCTACAGGAGCAGGAAAAACCACCATCATCAACCTTCTTATGCGGTTTTATGATCCCAGCTCAGGCAGAATCGAGCTTGACGGCACCGATTTGCGGGATGCTACCCGGGAAAGCCTGCGCCGATCCTATGCCATGGTTTTACAGGACACCTGGCTTTTCCATGGCACGCTGTTCGATAATATTGCCTATGGCCGGGAAGACGCCACCCGGGAGGAAGTGGTGGCGGCAGCCAAAGCGGCAAAAATTCACGGTTATATTGTGAAACTGCCCCAGGGCTACGATACGGTTTTAAGTGAAGAGGGAATGAATATCTCTCAGGGGCAGAAGCAGCTAATCACCATTGCCCGTGCCATGCTCACCAAGGCTCCCATGCTTATTCTGGACGAAGCCACCTCCAATGTGGACACCCAGACCGAGGTTCGCATTCAGGCAGCCATGCGAAATTTAATGAAGGACAAAACCTGCTTTGTTATAGCCCATCGCCTGTCCACCATACAAAACGCCGATACCATCCTTGTTCTAAAGGACGGGGATATTGTGGAGCAGGGCAATCATGACGAGCTTTTAACCCTTGGCGGCCTTTATTCCGAGCTCTATTATTCCCAGTTCGAAAATGCCTGATCCTTTAGCTTCCTTATAAAAAAGCGTTTTTCTGCTGCTCGCCTCTCAAACGGCTTCTAGCGGTTACTAAAACCGTACGCGGTGCAGCCGGATTTGAGTAAGCCGCTGGACAGGTGGCTGATATTTATTGAGGATTGGCCGGAGGAGGTGCGAGAAATGGCAAAGAGAGAAGAGCCTGCCTAGCCAAAGCAGAAGAGCTTCTGGAACGTCTGGGGGGTTTTGATCAAATCAGAAGGTATTATGAAGCCAGGGAAATGGCTATTCATGATGATAAAGTCATTTCAAAAAAAACGGGATTGCCCATAGAGGAAGTCACCGAACTCCGAATACAGCAATAGCATGATGCTAATTG
>JAFADM010000075.1 GCA_023424865.1 Bacillota bacterium
AATTGATTACAAATATGGAAGGCGGAAATTCAATGAAGGCAGGCACAGCTACAGCCGAATATCTTTTAAGCAAAGGCGTCAAGCCGTCCTACCCCAGGGTTAAGGTATTGGATTATATGCTGGAAAAGCGAAATCATCCCACCGTGGATATGATTTACAGCGCATTGTCCAAGGAAATCCCCACCTTGTCCAGAACAACCGTGTACAATACGGTTCGGCTGTTTGTGGATAAGGAAGTGGTCCAGATGATAGGCATTGATGAACAGGAAGTGCGCTACGATGCGGATCTTCACCGTCATGCCCATTTTCGCTGCGACCTTTGCGGTGATATTTATGACCTTGAGGTGGAAAGCTCCGGCCTTTTTATAAAGAATATTGAGTCCTTTAAAATCCGCGAGATCCACTACTACCTTAAAGGATTGTGCAAACACTGTCAGACACTGCCCAAAAGCAGTTCTTAATATTACTCAGCATTATTTATGACCCAATGACAAAAGGCGCTTGTATGCGGCTTTATTGTCCTGCGGGCAAAAAGAAAGGAAAGGTTCTATTTATGAAGAAGTTTGTATGTTCTGTTTGTGGTTATGTTCATTTTGGAGATGAGGCTCCTGAAAAATGTCCTCAGTGCAAGGCCCCCAGAGAAAAGTTCAAGGAAGCTATAGAAGACGGCTTTGCCGCCTGGGCGGATGAGCACAAAATAGGAGTGGCCAAGGACCTGGATCCCGAGGTTGTTGAAGGTCTTAAAATGAATTTTATGGGCGAGTGCACGGAAGTGGGCATGTATCTTGCCATGAGCAGACAGGCTGATCGTGAAGGTTATCCCGAGGTAGCCGAGGCCTATAAGCGCATTGCTTATGAAGAGGCAGAGCATGCGGCTAAGTTTGCAGAGCTCTTGGGTGAAGTGGTATTCCCCAGCACCGAAGAGAACCTGAAAGCCAGAGTTGCCGCTGAGCATGGCGCCTGCCAGGGCAAGAAGGATCTTGCAACGAAGGCTAAGCAGCTTAATTATGACGCCGTACATGATACCGTACATGAAATGTGCAAGGATGAAGCCAGACACGGTATGGCATTCAAGGGCCTTCTGGAAAGATATTTCGGCAAATAATCCTCAAAAGGGATTAATATAAAAAGAACGGGCAAAAAAGGAGGTATGCTGTCCCCATGGCAGTATGCCTCCTTTTTTATCATCCATTGCCATCCCAAACCGAATAGATATCGGAAAACTCAACATATACCCGATTCATTCCGTTTTTCTCAGAACTCCGCTGTTGGAACTGAGCAGCTTGGGAGTTATCAGGCAGACATGAGGTGGGAAGCTCTACCGTAAACCGGGTTCCCTCCCCCAGGGTGCTTTTAACAGAAAGGGAACCGCCATGGCCTTCCACCAGAGCTTTAACCAAATACAGCCCCAGACCGCTTCCTTCATGATTCCGGCACAGAGTTAAATCCACCTGCTTAAAGCGTTCAAAAATACAGGGGATTTTGTCCTCCGGAATTCCCACCCCCGTGTCCTCCACACTTATATGAATCTTTCCTTCCGACTCATCCACCAGAATATGAATCTGACCCTTTTTATCAGTAAACTTAATAGCATTGGATATTAAATTTAAAAGTACCCGTTCAATCATGTCCGGATCACAGGCAATAACCTTTTCAGTAACTGAGCTGGAGAAATCCAGCAGAATTTCCCTTTCCTCAGCATACTTTACAACGGAAAAAGAGATATCCCCTACGAGCTTTACAATGTCAAAATTGCATAAATGGGGTTTTAAAAAGCCCGAGTCATGCTTGCTCACGTCAATCAGATTTCCTATGAGGCGCATAAGCCGATAGCAGTTCTGCTTGATGATTTTAGTCTGCTGTATCATTTTACTGTGCAGAATTCCCGTATCCGTGGTATTGCGGAAGGTTTCCATAAGCTGAACCGAAGAATAAATAATATTTAAGGGGGTTTTAAGCTCATGGGACAGGTTGGTGAAATGCTGCGTTTTTATTGTATCGTAATTTTGAATGCTTTCCGCCATCATATCAAAGGCCTGGGCGGTGAGGGCCAGCTCATCATCTCCCCTGATATTGGTTCTTACAGTATAATCGCCGTTCATAAGCCTTTTTGCGGAAGTTCTTAAGACAATGAGGGGCTTCAATATGTTCATACTGATATAATAGCCTCCCACAAAAACAATAATCAGCATGAGGCCAATAGCTATACAACTAATAATCAGATCCCTGTTAAAATTGGCCACAACCTTGTCGTAATTTGAAAAAACCGAGCATACCCAGCCCGTACTGGCTACCGGACAGCTCACGCTCAAATTTAAGTTTTCTTTAAAGGGATAAAGGCCTTTACTCTCCCTTACAATTTCGCCATCAAAGGCCTTCCAGGCATTTGTTATATTTTTATCAATCTGTTGCCCAAAAGGCTTTGATTCTTCTTTGCTGCTAACAAACACCAAATTGCCGGAACGATCCACAAGGAGGAATTCCGTCCCGCTTTGGGGGGTTATGAGCGGCAAGCTCTCTTTAAGGGCATTCAGATCGATTAGAGCCATCATGAAACCCTCAAGCACTCCATTTTTTCTGTAGGCCGAGGAGACCGTTATTTTATTAATACCCGATTGAACAGGGCTGGGCACAACATCGGAAATAACCGCGTCTTCTCCCTCCATAAGCTTATTGTAATACGTGCTTTCATTAAGCTGAACACCAATGAGAGAGGATTGGGAGCTGTAACGTACTTTTCCCATGGAGTCGGCCCAGCTGATATTTTCAATTAAGCCTTTGGCAGAGACAATGTCTGAAAGATAAATATTAATGGATTCAGGCGACATATCAGGATTTTTTACAAGAAAGGTAAGCGTAAGGTCCATTATGGACAGAATTCCGTCAAACTCATTATTAACTGCAGAAGCGATAACTTTTGCCAGATCCTCATAGGCATCCAGTTCCTGTGTAATCATCCTGGAATAGTCCTGTGAAATTGTAAAAAGTCGAACGCTGATGAGAGGAAGGGTAATCAACATTACCAGTATAATTATCTTCCCCCGTATTCCTGCATGCCTTGACATAATACCTCCAAGAAAGGTCATTGCTTCTTTCCTAATCTTATATATATTACCCTGCCTAATGTCATTCTACCTATAATTTTAACATTAGTTTCTATTTATTTGCAAATTGGGAAATT
>JAFADM010000102.1 GCA_023424865.1 Bacillota bacterium
GCGACAGGCTCAAAAAGCAGTACCTGTCCAACAGCGTTTCACTTACCGAGGTTAATGCCCTGGATACCCTTTTGGATCCCCAGGCCTTTACCATCGGCTTTGCCCGCCGCTTTGCAACCTACAAGCGTGCCAACCTTATTTTCAGGGATTTGGCACGCATCGAGCAGATACTCAATAATAAGGCCATGCCGGTGCAAATTATATTCGCCGGAAAGGCCCATCCTGCGGATCGTCCAGCCCATGAGGTCATCAAGGGTATCTACGACATTGCCCGAAGGGAAGGCTTCAAGGGCAAGATCTTTATCATTGAAAACTACAATATGACGGTGGCCCGCCAGCTGGTTCAGGGCGTGGACATCTGGATGAACAACCCCCGAAGGCCTCTGGAGGCCAGCGGAACCAGCGGACAGAAAGCCTGCATCAACGGCGTTATTAATTTCAGCATTTTTGACGGCTGGTGGTGTGAAGGCTATAACGGGCAAAACGGCTGGGTTATCGGCGACGACACCCATTATGAAAACGAGCAGCAGCAGGACGATGCCGACAGCAAATCCCTCTACGATCTGTTGGAACGGGAAATAATCCCCTTGTTCTACGACCGGGATGAAAACGGCATTCCCGTGGGCTGGGTAAAGCGCATGAAGGAATCCATCAAGAGCCTGGCTCCTGTCTATGGAACTCAACGCATGGTAAAGGATTATATGGAAAAAATTTACGTCCCCTGTATCCGCCGCAACCTGGATATACGCACCTCCAACCTGGCTTTGGTAAGGGATCTGGCCAACTGGAAGCTTTCCGTTGAGCAGGCCTGGCCTCAAATTAATATTCTTGCCAACCAGGATCAGCATGGGCTTTCGGATCTGGATGCCTTTTCAGGAGGCGACACCGTACTGGGCGCGACTGTTATTCTGGGCAATTTAAAGCCTGAGGATGTGACGGTTGAGGTGTATTATGGTAAACTGGAAGATGGCCATATCAACCATGGCCTTTGCCAGGAAATGAAGGTTCAGCGTCAGACCGATGCTTCCAGCTACTATTATGAAACCTCGCTGCGCCTTGTGGACGGCGGTGAATACGGGTATTCCTTCCGTATTATCCCCCACCACCCCAACCTCATGAACAAATTTGACCTGCCACTGGTAAAATGGGCGTGATTATGGCATGTATTTAATGGTTAATTTTACGTTTCATCAATTGACAACCTGTGTTGAAATACTGTAATCTCTAAACTGGATGCAGAAACTACCGCACCTCCTGTGGAGATGAATGATAAATGATAAATGGCCAGGGTTTTACATGTAAATGTCAAAAGTATGCTCGGCTTTTAATCGTTCCGATGGTAATGATTATACTGCTGGGATTCTTAGAGGGCACGCGGACAAAGGTGTGGGCCGATACGGTTCCGCCTTCGTCCGAGGCCCTTTCTGCTATTTTATTTGATGCCAGGCGGGGACAAATCCTTCATAAAAAAACGTCGGACGAGCGAAACCATTCGCCTCTGGCCGGGCGCATCATGATGGTGCTTATTGCAATAGAGAAGGCGGATCAGGAATCCCTGGTTACTGCCAGTAAGGACGCAGTCAACACCGAAGGCGGTATTCTTAACCTGGTAGTCGGTGAGAAATACGCCGTAAAGAATCTTGTCAGTGCGGTTGCCCTCAATGGCGCCGTGGATGCGGCCGTTGCACTGGCCGAATTCATAGGCGGAAGCGAGGAAGGCTTCGTTACCATGATGAACGAATACGCCGCCAAGCTGGGCATGACCAACACACGTTATACAAATGCCACCGGTGTTTTTGATGAAAATCAGTATTCCACCGGCGACGATATTATGCTTCTTTTAAAGCAGGCCCTGTCCAACTCCTCTTTCAACACTGTTTTCAGTACGCCTGCAAAGCCCTGGTACGCGGTATCCAAAACCGTACTTATCACCAATACCAACAATATGTTCTGGAATTATGAAAGCACCGACGGCGGCATGGCGGGAGGCAATGATGAGAATTTTCAGAGCATCATCACCTCCGCTACAAAAAATTCCATGCGGCTGGTTTGTCTTCTTATTGATCTGGCCCCGGATAAAATGTATACCGAATCCATCAACCTTTTAAATTACGGGTTTGACAATTTCAGCTACGGCATCCTTGTGGGTGCAAAAAGCGTACAGTCCACTTATACCCTGGAGGGAAACCAAACGGTTAACCTTGTTCCCATAGCCGATGTTCACTACATCTTTCCCAAGGGACAAACCTTTATTAAGGATACGGATTTTAACATCGACGAAAGCAAGCTTAAGCTTCCTCTTTTAAAAAGTACGGTTGTAGGTAACATCACCTTTACCCTGATGGACGACTTTGTCATTCAGGTGGATCTCTATCCCGACAAGGAAATCCTTCCCCAGAAGACCCGCAAACAGGTTCTGCTGGAACGTCTTAAGGAAAACATGGAACTGATTTACTTAATTGGGGGACTGCTTCTAATTGAGCTGGGTATCCTTACTTATAAAGTATTCCGCTTTACCAGAAGAAGAATTATCCGCCGCCAGGTTCGGCACCATCATCATATGCGCCAGCATGATTAATGTAACAAAAAAAGGTATATAGCGGCATTGCTTTTAAAATCAACACCGCCATATACCCTTTTTGCCGCAATAGGAGCTATCCGTTTCTATTACATTCAGCTTCTATTACATTCGGCTTCTATTACATTCGGCTTCTATTACATTTAGCTTCTATAGATTCAGTTTCTATTAGATTCAGTTTCTATAGATTCAGCTTCTATGACATTCAATAGATATCACAGCTTCTTTTCCGTTTTAATAACCTGCATAGCCCTCATGGCATTCAATATGGCAATGATGGTAACGCCTACATCTCCAAATACGGCCTCCCACATTGTTGCATAGCCAAGCGCTGCCAGGACTAAAACAACAACCTTTATACCCATGGCAAACAGAATATTTTGCCATACTATGGTTTTAGTCTTGCGCGCCACCCGTATTGCAGAAACAATTTTAGAGGGCTCATCGGTCATTAAAACAACATCCGCCGCTTCAATGGCGGCATCGGAGCCCAGGGCTCCCATTGCAATTCCGATATCGGCTCTTGCAAGCACCGGAGCGTCATTAATACCATCCCCAACAAACACAAGCCTGCCGCGGGTCTTTTTCTTTTTCTCCAGCTTTTCGAGCTGTTCTACCTTCTGGTGGGGCAGAAGCTCTGTATATACGGCATCCAAACCGATCTCCCGTGCTATGGCTTCGCCTGTGGCCTTGCTGTCGCCGGTGAGCATTGCCGTATTATTTATTCCCAGAGCTTTTAAATCCTTTATGGCCTTTCGGCTGTCCGGTTTCAATTCATCGGAAATTACGATATACCCCGCCAATTCACCGTCTACCGCCAGGTATACGACAGTGCCCAACGCATTTATGGACTGCCATTGTATCCCTGCCGAATCCATAAGCTTTCCGTTGCCGGCCAGTACCTGCCGGCCGTCTACCTTAACCCGGATGCCCTGACCAGGTATTTCTTCCTGTTCCGCAAGCCTGCTTCCGTCGATTTTTCTGCCATAGGCCTTTTGAATGGACAGCGCAATGGGATGGTTGGAAAAGCTTTCGGCGTGGGCGGCGTAGTTGAGAAGCTCCTGCTCCTCCCAGCCCTTCTGTCCATATATCCGGGTTACCTTAAAAATTCCTCTCGTAAGTGTTCCCGTTTTATCAAACACAATGGTATCAATATTGTTGAGAGCTTCCAGGAAATTACTCCCCTTCACCAGGATACCGTTTCTGGAAGCACCTCCGATTCCGCCGAAGAAGCTCAGCGGAATGGAAATGACTAATGCACAGGGGCAGGATACAACCAGAAAGGCCAACGCGCGGTAGGTCCACTCCCCGTATGTAGCTCCGGGAATAAGCAATGGAGGAATAAGCGCCAGTGCCAGTGCGGCAAATGCAACTACCGGGGTATAGTACCTTGCAAACTTCGTAATAAAATTTTCAGTAGGCGCTTTTTTGCTGCTGGCATTCTGAACAAGGTCTAAAATTCTGGAAACGGTGGATTCACCAAATTCTTTTGATACCTCAATAAGGAGCAGCCCGCTTTTATTGATGGAGCCGGATAACACCTCACTTCCCGGCTCCACATCACGAGGCAGGGATTCACCGGTTAACGCGGAAGTATCCAAAGCCGAATAGCCTTCCAGTATACGGCCATCCAAAGGTATTTTTTCCCCCGGCTTTACTGCGATTGTGTCACCGATTCCCACTTCCTCAGGATTAACCCTGCGTATCTCGTCCCCGATTTTCAAATTGGCAAAATCAGGCCTTATGTCCATCAAAGCAGAGATAGACTTACGCGAACGGTTGACCGCAAGCCGCTGGAAGGCCTCCCCGATCTGGTAAAAGAGCATAACGGCCACACCTTCCGGGTACTCGCCTATAATAAAAGCACCGATGGTTGCTACGCTCATCAGAAAGTTTTCATCAAAGACCTGTCCTTTTGAAATGTTCTTCAGTGCCCTAAGGACCACTTCGCCGCCAACCAGCAGATAGCTTGTCAGAAAGAGCAGGAATCTTGCGGGCAGAGCAAAGTCGAATAAGGTTCCTGCGAGAAAAAGTGCTGCTCCTGTACATAGAGCAATACGGTGAATCCATTTTTTACGATTTCCGGAAGAATCCGCCGCCGGCTTCTTATCCGTATAGGAAATCTGAATAGCAGGCTCAATATCCAGAGCTATTTGGGATGCCTGACGAACAATGGAGGGAAGGTCCTTTTTATCCAGCACTTCTATCGTCAGCTTTTGAGAAACGAAATCCAAGCTGGTCCTTTTTACACCCTGAAGTCCGCCTACCCGGGACTCAATCTTTCGTCCGCAGTCGGCACAGCAAAGGCCCAGCAAATATAAGACCTTTTGCCCCGGCTGAGTGATTTCCTTTTCTTTCATGACCACACTCGAATCATGTCGCTTTATAATAGCATCGGCCTGAGCAACAAGGCTATTGGTCTTTTCCGTGTCGTTAATTTCCATAATCAAGGTTTTTGATACAAAGTCCACGGCTGCAGAGGCTATGCCATTAAGCTTGCCTACATCCCGTTCAATTTTGGCTGCGCAGTTTCCGCAGCACAAACCCTCTAAAATAAATTCTTTTTTTATTACCGTATCCATAACACCCACCGTTTCCTGCCTCTGCTCAGGCTTCCTTTACCACAATGTCCTCGTCGTGGGAAACAGCAATGCGGGTAATTGCTTCAGTCAATTCCGTCAGCTCCTCGCTGTATTCAATAGAAAGAACTGTGGTTGCCGTATTAACCTTTACAGATTTAACACCTTCAAGCAATCTGGCATCTTTCTCAATTTTGGCGGCACAATTTCCGCAGCATAAACCCTCTAGGATATAATTTCTTTTTAGTGTTGACATCGTTAAACTTCCTTTCTTGTAAATCGCTAATAAAACTAAAATTAGAAATCCTGTTCATATAAAGCTGAACGGTTGAACGGTTGAACAATTGATTCATCAATCAACTGTTATAGCAAAAAAATTCTAAAAGCCTAAAAAGGTCCGCCTCCTTTCATTGGCTTCACAGCTCACTTCTCGGAGATATGAAGCAAACCCTGGGCAAATATATTTTTTACATGCTCATCCGACAGTGAATAGTAAACTATTTTGCCGTCTCTCCTGTATTTTACAAGCTTTGTTTGCTTAAGCACCCTGAGATGGTGGGAGATGGACGACTTGGTCATGCCCAGCAGAACTGCGATGTCACACACACACATCTCCGCTTTAAATAAGGCATAAAGTAATTTAACCCGGGTTGAGTCCCCGAAGATCTTAAAGAGGTCCGCCAGCTCCATAAGCTTTTCTTCGTCTGCCATGTGCTCCCGGACTTCATTGACCACATCTTCATGAATGGTATTGCAGTCGCATCGATCGAACTCTGCTGTATATAAACCCATAAAATGCACTCCTAATTATAAACAGTTGAATAGTTGAATTATTGTTCAATCATTATTTTATGTTTGACCTTCAAATATGTCAATGCTTTTATAACTTTCTATTCCAATTCATAACGGGTTCCTCTTATTCTCCTTTGTATCTAAACCCAATAGCAAATAAAAAACACCCGCTCAAAAGCCAGGGGGGCGCCTAAAGCTCCTCCCTTCAACCAATTTTCTTACGCAAATGGCTGCCAATTAAGAACGGAGCAGTTCCACGCCAGGAATCTGCTCCGTTTTTTTCTGAATTATTCAGCTTAAGAACAGGGCCTCGTAATTTTGAACGCTTACCTGTCTCCCATTGTCGGTAAGCTTTACGGCATTGCCCTCCAGGGCGACACAGCCCTCTTTTACAAGCTGGGATACTATTTTTTTTGTAAAGATTTCAGGCCAGCGCAGCTGAGATTGCAGTGTAATCATTCCGGTGTCCCTCTGCATATCCCCTGCCCCATCATGGTTGTAAAGATGAAAAAGCAGCGTTATTTTTGCAAAATCTATTTTTTGTCTCTTACGCCTGCTGAGGGAGCTGACTAGGCCTCTGCCGGGAGCAAAAATGAATGCGGTCAGAAAAAGGATACCCGTCATCACGGCCATGCTTCCGGCAATGGAAACATCCAGAAGTACCGCCGCCTGATAACCAAGCAGACCGTTCAGGGCACCGATAATGCCGCTGTAAATCAGCATTCGCTTCAAATCATCCGTAAGAAGATATGCCGTAACCGGCGGTCCAATCATAAAGGCTACCACCAATACGGAGCCCACAGCCTGAAAGGTTCCTACGGCTGTAAGCGAAACCAGGGTCATAAGCACATAATGCATTAAGGTAGGTGCAAAACCCAAAACAGCCGCCAGAATCGGATCAAAGGTTGCCAATTTAAGCTCCTTAAAGAAAAATCCGATTACCGCAAGATTAATCAGCAGGAGGCCTCCTGTGGTATAAATCGCTTTTGCCCCTATGTCCGTGCCTGCCACTACCATCCTGTCAAAGGGCGCAAAGGCCAGCTCTCCTAAAAGAACCGAATCCGTGTCCAAATGAACCGATCCCGCATATCGTGTGATAAGTATAATGGCTATGGAAAACAGCAATGGAAAAACGACGCCGATGGACGCATCCTCTGCCAGAAGACGCGTACGGCTGAGGGTTTCCGTCAGCCAGACGGTAACCACACCCATAAACGCTGCACCCACTATCAGCAATGGAGAGGAAAGATTGTGGGTTACAAAAAAGGCCAGTACGATACCCAACAAAATGGTATGTGTAATGGAATCGGACATCATGGACATTTTTCGCAATACAAGAAAGACACCCGGCAGCGCACAGCTTACCGCCACGATAACAGCTATAATCTGAATTTCAATTTGAGGGGACATTAGGCTCACCTCCTTCGAACCTTAGCCGCAGTTTGTTTTTGCGGTGCTGATAAAGCTTATGAAGAACACCCCTTCCAGGGGCAAAAAGAACGCTTACCATAACAATGGCGCTGACGCACACCACAATGGCCGGTCCTGTGGGCAATTTGGCAACCAACGAGCTAGCTGCCGTTCCGGCCACCCCGGATACCGCACCGAAAGCCGAAGAAAGCAGCACCATAACCCACAGCCTGTTGGTCCACTGCCTTGCCGCCACCGCCGGCGTAATCAGCATGGCGCTCATAAGAATGACACCCACCGTCTGAAGACCGATAATAATGGCCAGGACGATCATGGCGGAAAGCAGCAGGTTCAGTTTTTTGGATGAAAAGCCAAGACTTTGTGCGTAATCGCTGTCAAAGGTAAAAAGCTTGAATTCCTTCCAAAACAGCACAACCACGGTCAGCAGCACCCCACCGCAAATGGCGGTGAGGAGGATATCTCTTTGAAGCAGGGTGGAGGCCTGCCCGAAGATGAATCGCTTAAGCCCTGCCTGGTTGGAATTAGGAATCTTCTGCACGTAGGTCAAAAGCACCAGGCCCAGTCCAAAAAACACCGACATCACCAGGGCCAGAGCGCTGTCAAACTTAATACGGGTGTGACGTACAATACCCAGTATGAACAGGGTTGCCAAAAGGCCTGAAACAAGGGCGCCTATAAGCAGTACTTCCGTGTTTTTGCTCCCCAGAAGCATAAATGCCATAACGACACCGGGCAACGCGGAATGGGAAATACCATCACCTAAAAGGCTCTGCTTGCGGAGCACCGCAAAGCTTCCCAGCACACCGCTTATCAGCCCTAAAAGTGCGGATCCCAACGCTACTGTCTGAAAGGTATAATCACCAAGTAAAGAAATAAGTGTGCCCATATCATACCACACTCCTCAAAAGCTTTCCGGTACTCCGATAGGCTTTTTTTAAATTTTCTTCATGGAAGACCTCTTCCACCGGGCCGCTGGCAACAACACGCAGGTTGATAAGTGTCACCCAGTCGAAATAATCCGCAACCGTTTGCAGGTCGTGGTGCACCACCACAACGGTTTTTCCCTGTTCCTTAAGCTCCTTGAGGAGAAAGACAATGGCTTTTTCCGTTTGAGCGTCAACACCTTTAAAGGGTTCGTCCATAAAGTAGACCTCTGCTTCCTGTGCCAGTGCCCGGGCTAAAAATACCCGCTGCTGCTGTCCGCCTGAAAGCTGACTAATCTGCCGGGAGGCGTAATCCTCCATTCCAACCTTTCTGAGCATGGACCGCGCAAGCTCATAATCCGATTTACCCGGCCTGCGAATCCAGCCCAGCTTGCCGTAGCGTCCCATTAATACAATATCCTGGACAGTGGCCGGGAAATCCCAATCCACACTGCCGCTTTGTGGAACGTATCCGATGCGGTTTTTCATAGCACGCACATCAGCGCTTTCATTAATAAACCGAACGGCGCCGGTGACAGGAACCAGCAAGCCCAGCATGGCCTTTATGAGTGTCGTTTTGCCCGCTCCGTTGGGTCCTACCACAGCCATGAGCTTTCCCTTGGGAATTTTAAGATCTATATCCCATAAAACAGGTTTAGCGTCATAAGCAACGGTAAGATCCTCCACCTCTACCGCATAGTCCTGTATATGAATGTTCATAACAATCCCTCCTGTCATTTTATTGCATTTACGATGGTATCAATATTAGCCTTAAAGGTGAGGATATAGCTTTCAGCGCCTGAATCCTTTCCTCCCAGTGAATCCGAGTACAGCTCTCCTCCGATGGCCACCTCAAAGCCTCTTGCTTTAACCGCTGCCTGAAGTGCCTCAATGGTTTTTGGGGGAACCGAGGATTCAACAAAAATCGCTTTTATCTGACTTTCCACAATATAGTCCGCAAGGGCGCTGACATCCGCTGTACCTGCCTCCGCATCCGTGCTGATACCCTGAAGGCCCCGAACCTCAAAGCCATAAGCATTGCCGAAATAGCTGAACGCGTCGTGGGCCGTTACCAGTACCCGCTGATTTTCAGGCAGCTCGGCTGTGCGCTGGCGTATGTAGGCATCCAGCTCCTCCAGCTCCTTTAAGTAAGCTTCCAAATTAGCCTCATAGTCCGCAGCATTTTGAGGATCGGCCTTGGATAACCCTTCCGATACAACTCTTGCTGCATCCATCCAAAGAGCGACATCAAACCAGATATGGGGGTCATGCACTGAGCCTCCTCCGGCCCATTCAAGAAGCTTTGCTTCATCCAGGCCTTCTTCAATGCATATAACCGAATGCCCTTGTTCCGAAAGCGACTCCAGCACCTCGCCCATCTTTCCTTCCAGGTGCAGCCCGTTGTATACAATAACGTCGGATTTCTGCATAAGTGTCACATCACCTGCGCTGGCTTGATAAAGATGGGGATCAATACCGGGTCCCATAAGGCCGTTGACAGTGACATGACTGCCTCCTATAACAGCGGATAAATCCGCCAGCATGGTTGTGGTTGCCACTATATTCACTGTATTTTCGCCTGAATCCGGACTTGCTGCCGGTTGGGCACAGCCTGCAAGCAAAAGTGTCACGCTTAAAAGAATACCGGTTAATTTTTTAAGTTTTTGTCTCATAATCTACCTCCTGATTTTAATTTGCCGTGATGGCTAATACACCCTCTCATCAACAAAAATCTGACATGCAGCCTTATAGCTGATTTGAACCTGCTTGCCTGCAAGGTCAAGCGTCAAGGGCCCTTCATAAGCTCCTATGCTTATGACTTTTACGGCAATGCCAATTTCAACGCCTAAATTCTGAAGGTAATCCATCAATTCTTTCTCTTCTGTAACCTTTCGTACATAGGAAACCTCGTTTTCTGAAAGCTGGCTGAGGGGCCTCAAGGGATTTGTTCTTACCTTGCCGTCAGTATGAGGGATCGCATTGCCATGTGGGCAGTACGCCGGATAATTCAGGAATTTGTCAAGCCGGTAAGAAAGGCGCAGCGGCGTAATATGCTCCAGTAATTCCGCATCCTCATGGGCCTCACTCCAGGAATAGTCAAGATGACGGATTAAGAAAACCTCCCAGAGCCTGTGTCCCCGAAGGAGCGAGATAGCTACCTCCAATCCCTTCTGTGTCAATCGTGTACCTTTATAGGCCTCATATTGAATTAAATCTTCACGACCAAGCTTGCCGAGCATCTCGGTTACCGAAGCCGGTGCTATTTTGAGGGCATCTGCTATTTGCTTGTTGCCCACAAGACCTTCTGCTCCGCCCAGCTTATATATTTCCTTAAGATAATCCTCTTTATTGGGTGTCATAATGTATCCTCCATTTTTAGGTATGCCTAACTTTAATATTATTGTATGCCTAATTTACTTTTTTAGCAAGAGGATACATGCGTTTAATTTGCAATAAGTAGATCCTTTTTGGCGCTAAGCCCATAGTTTGTTAGCGGCGGGAAACAATACTTCCCTTGACTAATGTATGAGGCATACAAAAAAAGTGTCACTAAGAGATTGACAGAAGTTTGTGTCCAAAAGAAAGAAGGGGTCGTACCAGACCACATATTGTCAGGGGGAACATAATATACGGACAAAAAATCTACTAAAAAATTATAGTTATTTATTATCTTTACAATCCGATTTTCATAAAATATACTGTAACCAGCCTATATAGGTAAATTCTCGTTCCGAAAGGAGATGTGTTTTTAATGATGGTTTGTATGGTGATTTCGTCTTAAAACCAAATATTGGGCAAAGCAGAGAAACGGAGAGATTATCCGTGTTTTTTGTTATGCCGTCTACAGTACCTTTCGTGAATACTGCTGTTGGTGAGATACGATGAAGGTTGTATCTTTTTTTGTTTACAAATGCCGCAAACAGCAGCTTCTTTGGAGGCTGCTTGCCTGCGGTATTTTTACGTCCAAAAATAAGAAACATTTAGGAGTGAACAGAAAACAATGATAGATTTGAAACTCTATGGTTATACAGAAACCGAAGAACCCTCTGATGGGCTATTGCCTGGAAGAGTTACGGAGCTTCGGCGGGAGCAATATACTGTTGTCACAGAGCGCGGCGAGGTAACGGCTATGCTTAAGGGCTCATTTTATCATCACTCGAAAGCACGGGGGAATTTTCCGTGCGTTGGTGATTTTGTGCTGCTTAGGTATAACGAGAACGGCGCTTCACTCATCGCTGAGTTACTGCCCCGCCGCTCGAAGTTTTCCCGGGCGGACTTTTCAGGCCATGCAGCGGGATATGCCAAGACAATACTGGAACAGGTTGTCGCAACAAATTTTGACTATGTTTTTATCCTGTCATCCTTGAATTGGGATTTCAAGGTCAGCCGTATTATGCGCTATCTGACCCAGGCACGGCAAAGCGGCGGCCAGCCTGTTGTGATTTTAACAAAAGCAGATTTGGTCGAAAATTACAACCTGCCTTTGGCCGAGGTCAGACAATCGGTGTCCGATGTTCCGGTACATGCAATTTCCAGTCACTCAGGGTTGGGGTTGGATGCGCTGAAAAATTACTTGCTTCCTGGAAAGACAGTGGTGTTTCTCGGAATGTCCGGTGTGGGAAAATCATCGCTTCTCAATGCACTGATGGCGCAGGAGGTTATGGCGGTAAAGGCTATCCGCGAGGACGACAGCCGGGGCCGACACACGACGACGCACCGACAGTTGTTTATGCTTCCCTCCGGTGCAATGGTCATTGATACACCCGGAATGCGCGAACTCGGGCTTTTTGACGCGAATGAAGGTATCCGTGCGGGTTTTGCAGATGTGGAGGAATTGTTTGGACAATGCCGCTTCAATGACTGCCGTCATAAAACCGAGCCGGGGTGTGCCGTTCTTGCCGCACTTGCCGATGGCTCATTACCCCGCCAGCGGTGGGACAGCTATCTTGCCCAGAAGCTTGAGAACAAGTTTGTGGATGACAAGGCCGGGTTTCTCATCGACAAGCGGGCCCGAAACAAATCCATTGCCATGTGGAGCAAACAAAGAAAAACGGAGGATTCAGGAAATGAGCAACGACTCTTTAATAACAGAACAAACACAGATTAACCCTGAGACACTGACCTATGTTTTAAGCAAAATGCTCAATGCGGATATAGTCCATGCTAATTTCCGGACCAGGCAATTGCATGGCGGAACCCTGGGCGATGTGCGTCTTGTCACAGGCATAGCGAAAGCTGCTGACGGCGGTAATTTGCCTTATAGCGTCGTTTTGAAGAAACAGAAAAAGTGGGAGCGCTATGCCGATCCCCTTTCCTGGCGCAGAGAATTTGATCTTTACGGTTCGGATTTGGGTTCTGCCTTCTCTGACTCCTTCCGCCGGCCAAAATGCTACCATGCAGAGCTGAATGGCGATGTAATCCAATTATGGATGGAATATATCGACGGTGTATCCGGCTTAAACCTGACCGGCGAAATGTATGAATGTGCAGCCAGGGAGCTGGGGCGTTTTCAAGGCAGGATGTATGCCGGGCAACCGGCCGTATTACGGGAGCTCTCCAACCTCAGCAGTGTTGACTTTATGAAAAACGGCTATCTTCATTACAGATCATGGAGGGAGGTATACGATTACATACGCTCCGGGGACTGCGAGATTCCGAGACACCTGTGTCAAATGCTCATTGAGATTGATGAGCATGCAGACGAAATATTCAGCCGCATTGAGAAACTGCCTGTGGTGCTGTGCCACAGAGATTTTTGGGTGACCAACTTATTCTATTCAGACGGCAAAATCATTCTCATCGACTGGGACACCGCCGGATGGGGCTACATGGGCGAGGACATCGCAAGCTTGCTTGCCGACGAGCCAGATGTTGATCACATGATTGACTATTACCATAAATGCGTCCCGGCGTATTATAAAGGTTTTTCGGAATATGCGGACGTATCCCATATATCGGATCCTTGCATTCGGGAGCTAATCCTTGTTATGTTCGGTTACCGACTTATAGAATCATATAAATTCGCCAGATCCCCCGAGGAAAAAACGCTGCTCCGCAATACTCTTGAAAAAATCTATGAAATGGGAAGCAATAATACAGATAATTGACTTTGCTGCCGCCCCCGGGCCACAAAAAATCCCTCCCGGATTAAGACCGGAAGGGATTTTTTGCTTGCTAAACAGCAGGGTTTTATATGTTTTTTTACATGAAAGGCTGATGATTTATTCAGTTACTTATTTAGCGTCTTCCACCTCCCCCGCCGAAGCCGCCGCCACCGAAGCCGCCTCCGGTAGTGCCTGCCGTAGTTACGGTACCTGAAAGGGTAATATCCAAAAGCTTTGTGCCGCCTGAGTAGGTTCCCTCTGAATAAAGGCCGTCTTCTACTATACCGGATGAGCTTCCGCCATAGTACACGGTATACTGGGATCCGGATTTCAGCTCCGGTGAGCTTAAGACAAAGGTCTGGAACTGTTTGGACGGTGCAAAGGTCAGTATGGCCTTGCCGCTTGAATCCTCAACCCGTATCACGGTGCCCGCCTGGAGGGTATTGTCAAACCCAACCAGCATGGAAGCCTGTGAAGAGCTGTCGGAAGGCGCCTGGGCCATTCCTGCGCTGCCTGCGGCCACCAGATACCCGCCGTTGAGTGTAAAGGTACCGTCGTAATCCATTGCTCCGTTGCCCGAATTGGTCGGCCCGTTGACTATGACAATGCCGTCCTCCATCACGATGGATCCGTTGGAATCCAGTCCGTCTCCCCCCGCATCTACGGTAATATAGCCGCCGTTGATGGTAAGAAGATAATTGCCACCCTGGGTAAAGCTGTTCTGACCGGGACGCCCATTTACCGAGGAGCCGTCATTGCCTCCTGCAATATTGATGCCGTCGTCACTGGCTGTAACCCTTATGATGCCGTCATTGATAGTAACATTGGCGC
>JAFADM010000409.1 GCA_023424865.1 Bacillota bacterium
AGCCGGAGAAGGAAAGCATCAACGGAAGAGAATTTCGTTCCTATTCGGAAGAGGATGTGAATACCCTTCGCCTTATTGCCGATTTAAGAAAGCTGGATTTCAGCCTCGCTGAAATTACCGGCATGAGAGACAATCCCCAAAGCATTTCCGCCGTTTTAAAGGATTATTATAAAAAAGCCTCGGAGGATTTAAGCTTTAAAACCCGTATGATTAGCCGTCTTGAGAAAATGGATCCGGACAGCATTACGGGTATTGGGGATCTAGCCGACCGCTTTAAAGAGGAATCCGGAGACAGACCCCTTCCCTTGCCGGACAGTGAGCCGGAATTTTTTAAGCTGGACGGCCTCACCCGGGAAGCCTTGACGGGAGAAGTGGAAAAATACCATGGACGCCTGTCCCGGCGCTTTAAAAAGCGGGTTGGAGGAGTCATATCTTTGTTTGTGCTTTCCCAACTGCTTTTTCTTATGCTTATCTATGTCATTATGAAGCTAACCTATAATTTGGGGTACATTCCTGCCTGGGAGGATATGCTGGGCTGGCGGATCTTTATCCTTCCCTGTGCCTTTCTTTGTCTTGTCCTGGCAGTATGGGGGTTTATTAAAGCCATAAGGCCCGTACAAAAGGAAGCAACGGAGCAAGAGGCTCAGAACAGACTAAAAAGGGCAGCCGCGGCTGTTTTGTCCCTCATTGTCCTCATTTCAGCCGGTTTGGGTTTGGCATTCAAAACAGGGCAGCGCCTGGAAGACCTCAGGGCCGATACGGGCAGAAGGCTCTTAAACGAATGGTACGCTCTTTACCGGATGACGGAATTTGCAGAGGATTATCTGGAAACACCCCAGGATATGCGCGAAGGTGAGAGGTATACCCTTTACGTCAACCAAAGCTGTTATAATTTTGCTTTTATGGGCTATGGTGATACCATTCGGACCAGGATGCATGATTTTCTGGTTTGGGCTTATGACCCACTGTTTAAAGAGCTTGTGAGCCTGGAGGGGGAGGAAGCCTCAATTGCGGCAGAAACCCTTTTTGCGCAAATGAACGGGGATTTAAAAGAGCTGTGCGGGGAATTTGTCACAACAGAGATGACGGATGCTGAGAGGGCCATATGGGTGCGTCACGACAGCGAACGGGCAGAGTCCTTTCGCCAGAGAGCCAATGCTCTTGGAGAAAAATATGTTAAAGAAGCGGAAGCCTATTTTTCCTCTCATAAGTAGTTTTCAGTGCTGCTTAATTAAACCTTTACCTCTTTTGTGATCTTACGGGGAAGGATCATTAAAAGCGGGCAGCCAACGCTGCCCGCTTTTAAATTTAGGGTTTTAAGAGGAGAGAATACTGAAGGATTTAGAAAGGATACGTAAATATCAGCCTTTGGGCCGACACGCTTTTGAAAAGCGCATCAGTGCTTCCACCGTGCTCTTTAGGTCCTGGGGGCTTCTGAGCCGTGCTTTTTCAAAATCCACTGCCACACGGTTAATGCTGAAAATAGCCGATACACCTCTTTCGTAAGCACCCTGTGCATCATCACCCACATCCCCGACAATGGCAATAACCGGAATACCCTGGGCTTTAGCTCTTTCCGCCACGCCGATAACCACTTTGCCCCGGAGGCTCTGGCCATCAATTTTGCCTTCTCCCGTAAAGATGAGATCGGCGTCTTTAATGAGCTCATCGAAGCCTACCGTATCAAGGACGGTCTGGATGCCCGAGCGAAGGCTGCCGTTTAAAAAGGCGGCAACACCTGCTCCCATGCCTCCGGCAGCGCCGCTTCCGGGAAGCTGGGACACATCCTTTCCCAGGCTTTTGAGAATGACTCGCGCCAGATTTTTAAGTCCCTCGTCAAGAAATAGAATCTGTTCCTTATCCGCGCCCTTTTGGGGGCCAAAAACGAAGGCGGCTCCTGTTGGGCCATACAGAGGATTGTCTATGTCGCACATGGCGGTGACTTCCACATTGCGAAGAAGGCTTTCCGCCTGGGAGGCATCTATTGTATCAATGAGATGGAGAGTGCCGCCGGTGGGACGAAAGGCTTCCCCTGATGTCTTGTAGAACCTTACGCCCAGTGCATGGGCCATTCCCGTGCCGCCGTCGTTGGTGCAGCTGCCGCCCAATCCCAGTATGATTTTCCGGCAGCCGTCCTGAACAGCTTTTTTAATGACAAGCCCAACGCCGCTGGTGGTGGTTAACCCAGGGTTTTTTCTGTCCTCCACCTGGGGAAGGCCTGCGCACATGGCCATCTCCACAATGGCGGTATCCCCTGTTCGCCCGTAGCTCACGGTAATGGGCTCATCATAGGGGCCGGTGGCCTCTGCCGGTATTTTTTCGGCGCTCAGGGCTTGAATAAAGCATTCCACCGTACCCTCCCCGCCGTCGGCAACCGGGACGAGAAGATTTTGGCACTGAGGGTAAAAGGAAAGAATTGTCTCATCTATAATACGGCAAATGGCAATGGAATCCATGGAGCCTTTAAAGGAATCGGGAATGATAACGCATTTTTTCATAGAAACTCTCCTTTTCTCTCTACGGCAGAAAACTTAGTTGATTTAAAATTTTTTAGTCGGGAGAAACCAGCTTTTCATAGTATTTGTACAGCGCGCTGTGATCCTCCTGGCCGCACCCGGAAGCCTTAAGAACCTGAAGCATTTCCATCACGGAGGCGGTAAGAGGCAGGGGGGAGCCAACCTCATGGCCTGTAATCAGGGCGTTGTTCAGATCCTTTATATGGAGATCAATTTTAAAGCCAGGCTTGAAATTGTTCTCCAGAATCATGGGGGCTTTGGCGTTTAAAACTGTACTTCCGGCAAGTCCGCCCTTTATGGCGTCAAAAACCAGGGCAGGATCTACGCCGGCCTTTTCTGCTAGCATAAACGCTTCGGATACGGCGGCAATATTAAGGGCTACAATAATCTGGTTGGCAAGCTTGGTTGTATTGCCGGCACCTATGGCGCCGCAGTACACGGCAGAGCCGCCCATCTTCAAAAGCAGATCCTTTACCGATTCAAAGACCTCTTTTTCACCGCCCACCATAATGGAAAGGGTGCCGTCGATGGCTTTGGGCTCGCCGCCGCTTACCGGTGCGTCCAGCATGCGGACCTTTTTTGCCCTGCATGCTTCGTAAACTTCCTTGGAGGCCAGTGGGGCAATGGAGCTCATATCAATGAGCACGGAGCCTTCCGCCGCACCGTCCAGAACACCTCCCACGCCGCAGACAGCGGTTCTGACATGGGGGGAATTGGGAAGCATGGTAATAATTATAGGGTTATTCCTTGCCGCTTCGCCTGCGCTTGGAGCGGATTTCGCTCCCAACACCTCAAGCTCGGCTATGCGGGTCTTGTCAATGTCGTAGACGGTTAAGCTGTAACCGGCCTTTATAAGGTTTTTGGCCATGGGAAGTCCCATGATGCCAAGTCCGATAAATGCAATTTTCATCATTATACTCCCTTCGTAAAAGCTTGCCAATAGGGGAGCCTGCCCTTAAAGGGAAGGCTTGCCATGGGTATAGACATCACGCAGGGTAATTTGGTTTCTTAAAGGCTTGTTTTCCCTGTACCTGCGGATATTGTCCGAGATGATTTCAAAGGAACGGCCCCAGCGATCCGGTACGGTAGGGGTGTTATGGGGGGTAAGGATAACATTTTTTGTATCCCAGAGCTTGCTTTGCTTGGGCAGGGGCTCGATTTCAGTGGTATCCAGGCCCGCTCCGGCAATAACGTCCTTTTCAAGGGCTTCGATAAGAGCTTTTTCGTCAATGACGCTGCCGCGGCACATATTGATGATATAGGCCGATTTTTTCATGGTCTGAAGCTCTTTTTCACCGATGAGGTGGTAGGTCTCGTCACTGAGCTGGGTGGTAAGAATGAGATAATCGGATTCCTTGAGAAGGGCTTCGTTGGAATCCCCGTTATCCTTTGAATACTGAACATCCACATTTTCAACAGGCTCGGAGGAGCGCCTGTAGCCCAAAACCTTCATATCAAAGGCCTTAAGGCGTTTGGCAAGCTCTTTTCCGGTATGGCCCAGGCCGATAATGCCTGCGGTTTTGCCGATAAGGCCTCTGCGGTCGTTGTAGCCGGGAAGTCCGCCCCAGACATGAGCCTTTTGAAGGTCGTGAAGCGCGTGCATGTCATAGGTCAGGGAGAGCATGAATAAAATGGCATGCTCGGCCAGGGTAGGGGCGGAGCGTCCTGCGGAGCCGGTAACGGCAATGCCTCTCTCAAAGATCTCTTTTTTGGCTGAATGGGTGAGGCCGGAATGGTCGCAGTGAATCCATTTGAGATTTTTCCCGGTAAGAATTTGCTCCGTAATGTCACCGCTTAAAAGAGCAATATCGGCTGTTTCAAGGGCCTTGCCGATGGCCGCGGTGTCGTTGGAGGACACCACGTGAACCTGGGAGGGCTTCAGCACCTCTACCATATTTTCCAAATAGTTCTGAGGAAAGGGAACGGTAAGTAAAACGCTTTTTATATCCATAGCATATCCTTTCTGGTTTTAAGCCGGAGGCTTAAGTGTTATGCCCTTATGTCTTTACAGGGTGTAAAGAAGGGAGTTGGTCTCGCTGCCGTCGGTGTTCAGAATTTTAAGGCTGAAGCCGATTTCTCTGCCGCTCATCTGCTTGGAGTAATCCACTGTGCACTTGATGACAACATCGTTATACCCCTTTTTCAGGCGGAAGGTTTCAATGGGTATCTGCTTAGGCTCCATTCCAACCTTTTCATATATCTTTTCAAAATTGACAAAGAGTGCAAAGGAGCGCTCTGCCGCAAATTCGAAACGGAATTCACCGTCTGCGGGGCTGAAAATGCGGAAGTGGGCATAGCCCGCACCCTTGCCGTTTTTCATGGAAACCATGCTCATGGGCCTTAAATCCATGTAGCCCCAGCAATTGGCGGTTACATGACGGTTCCAGCTGATGACATCGTTTCCGGCTCCTGCGGATGAATCCTCGGAGCTTAACTCGCCGTCATCCCTTCCGTCAACAGACAGGGTGTCGGTGGCTTTTCTGACATAGCCGGGAAGAAGAACGCCGGATTCAATTTTCTTCATAATGGCCACATCACCCTTGTTTTCTTCATCGAAGAAGCCGATGATGGAGGCTCTGTCCAGATAACCTGTTCCCCAGGTTATATCCCTGGTAAAGGTTTCGGTTTTTCCGCCCGCCTTAACAGTAAGCCTGAAGGTTGCCTCATGCTTCAGGGGCTGAATGTCCCGTATGGGGGTGAATTCATACTTAAGGGTGATGACGCCGCGGCGGGTCAGGCTGCTCTTGTTAAGGGGTGTTTTTCTGAAATAGCAGGGCCCATCGGTAAGCCTGAAGCCTGAGGGAACGTCCACCTCGTAATCGACAACCGCTTCCGTATCCTTGGTATCCCAGGTAATATGAACACGGGCCACGCCGTCAATGGTGAGGTCGCTGTCAAAGGTAAGCTCAAAGGGATTCTCCTGAAGCGCTGCCTTATGGAGAACAAGCTCATAGCTTCTGCTCGCGGGTACAAGGGAGGCATCGCCCTCGGCGGTTTTAGCGGTAAGGCTTTTGCCGTCAAAGGTGAGGAGGGTCTTTACATACCCGCCGTTTTCGTAATTATAGGAAATGCCGTCATCCTCGTACAGAGTGAAGGCAGCGGGGGCTTCTCCGTAAACATGGACATAGACCTTATCCATGGCCTTCTCTCCGATAAAGGATACGGGTTCGCTCATGGGCAGAAGGGTCCCTTCCTTTACGTAAAGAGGAATACGGTTTAGGGGTGCGGCTGCGGTAATGGTCCGGCCGCCGGTGAGCCTTTCATTAGTCCAGAAATCGTACCACACGCCTTCCGGCAGGTAAACCTCACGGGAGCGGGCATCCCTGTCGAGTATGGGAGCCACAAGAAGAGCAGGACCGAACATGTACTCGTATTTTTGCTCGCAGGCTATTGGATCTGTGGGGTAATCCAGGAACAAGCCGCGCATCATGGGCTTGCCGGTTTCGGTGATAGCTCTGGCGCAGGTGTAAATATAGGGCATGAGGCTGTAGCGCAGGCGGATGTAGTCGGCAATAATGGCGTTGGCTTCCTCGCCGTGGGACCAGGCCTCGTTCTCAGGACGGGTGCCATGGGTACGGAACAGCGGGCAGAAGACACCCCATTGCATCCATCTTACCATAAGCTCGGGGCTGAAGCGGTTATCGGTGGCAAAGCCGCCGATGTCGGTGCACCAGTAAGGAAGACCGGACATGGTAACGCCAAGGCCTGCGGGAACCTGATCCTTCAAAATCTCCCAGGAGGAGTCCACATCATTGGACCAGAGGGCTGCGCCATAGCGCTGGATACCGGCATAGGAGGTACGGGAAAGGGAGAAAATACGGGTTTTCAGATCCCTGCGGTGTCCGTCATAGAGACTTTTTGCCCAGAAGGAGGAATAAAGGTTGTGGACATGCTCCCGGCTTCCCAGGTGGCAGGTTGTGCCCTGGGGATGGTCGCGGGGCTCGCCCATGTCGATCCAGTAGGCATCAATGCCCTGCTTCACAAGCTTTAAGGTTTGCTGCCACCACTCTTCCCGGGCTTCGGGATTGGAATGATCGTAAATGGGAAGGGTATTGGCAGGTGTATTCATTAAAAAACCCTTTTCACGGAACTGGCCCACCTTAAGGCTGTCCTCGTAAATAAAGGGGTGATAGGCCTGCATGATATGAAAGCCGAGATCATGGAGCTCCTTAAGCATTTCCTCAGGATTTTTCCAGTTCTTTTCATCCCATTCCATATCGCCGAACTGATTGAACCACAGCCAGTCCAGAACCAGCGTGTCGCAGGGGATACCTTTTTCACGGTAGTCTCTGGCAAGCTTCAAGAATTCCTCGCTGCTCCGGTACCTGTTTTTGCTCTGCATATAGCCGAAGGCCCATTTGGGGGGCATGGGAGCGGCACCTGTCAGCTGGGTATAACCGCGGATGGCCTCGTCGCAGCTTCTCATGACAAGAAAAACGTCCATACGGTCGTTTTCCAGTATAAGGGCCAGATCCGTGGGGTCCTCCTCGCCGGAATTAACACCCCAGTCCCAGGGTCCCTTGGAGCGTTCAATACTGTGAGCCGGAGGGGGATTGGATACCTTTGCGGCGCCTACGGCAAAGCGGGAAGGCCAGCCGTTGTTTAAAAGAAGGCCGTAGCCTGAGGTTGAAAGATAGAAGGGCAGGGCGGCATTGGCGCAGACATGAAGTCCGCCCCATTCATTCCACATGCGGCGTTCGTGATCACGCTGGTTCACAAGGCCCATGGGATCCTGTCCCAGACCGAATATTTTCTCTTCGGGGGTAAGCGCCAGACGAAGAACGGTTCTGTCCTCCTCGGCATCACCGAAGGCGGAGGTTTTGGTCTTTACAATAAGACGGCCGTCCAGGGTTCTGGCTTCCAGTGTAAAGGGCTTAAAGCCGATTAGCAGAACGAAGGTGCCGGTGTCCACCTTAAGGCCTTTGGTTTCCTCTGTTACCCGGAAGCAGTCCGCGGCACTGGTGTGTTCCACCACCATTTTATCCGGGTCCTCAATAAGGGTTTCGCCCTTATTGAATCTGAGCCTCAGGATATCCTTTTCTGTAAAGGAAAGCCCAATGACTGCCTTTTTTCCACAGCTCAAAACAAGCTCATTCTCTTTCCGGCTCCAGCCGGTAATGGTATTGAGTCTCATCATTTGCTCCTCGCTTTAATTTATTTATAGGGAATTATCCTTTTATGGATCCAATCATGACGCCTTTTACGAAGTATTTCTGAAGGAAGGGATAAAGAGCCAGAATGGGAAGGGTTGCCACAATGATGGTGGCGTATTTGACTGTTTCAGCAACCTGCATCTTATCGAAGCTTTCCACGGAGGTGGTCATGCTCTGGGTGCTGTTCTGTATGAGGATTTCGCGAAGTATAACCTGAAGAGGAAGAAGATCTCTGTTCTGGATATACAAGGATGCATTAAACCAGGCGTTCCAGTGTCCTACGCCGTAAAAGAGAGTCATAACGGCAATAACCGGTTTGGCAAGGGGAACGAAAATCCTGAAAAGAACGATAAAGTCATGGGCTCCGTCAATCTTTGCCGATTCCTCCATTGCCACGGGGATACCTGCAAAAAAGGTACGCATGATAATAAGGTTATAGGCGGAAACAGCGCCGGGCAGTATCATAACCCAGGGGGTATTGGCAATTCCCAGCAGATTGTTGATAAGAATATAGGTGGGAACAAGGCCTCCGTTAAAATACATGGTGAAGGTGATGAAGAGCATGAGGGCGCCCCTCAGCTTGTTCTGCTGGCGCGACAGGGCATAGGCCGCCAGGGTTGTCAATACCAGGTTTAAAAGGGTTGCCGCCACCACATAAAAGATGGTGTTCCTGTAGCCTGTGAAGATATAGGGATTTGCAAAAACCAATTCATAGGATTGAAGGGAAAAGCCTTTTGGGAAAAAGAGCAGTCCCCGGTGAGATGCGATTGCGGATGAATTGGAAAGCGAAGCGGCAAGAATATGGATCATGGGGTATACGCATATAAAGGTAAGTACGATAAGTATAATGGCATTAACGCCGGAGAAAATTCGTTCGGACAATGATTTTTTTATAGTCATGGTTAGCGCCTCCTTTCCTTTACCAGAGACTGGTTTGTGTGGCTTTTTTACTTATAAAGTTCACAGTTAAAAGCAGAATAAAGTTTATAACCGAGTTAAATAATCCGACGGCCGAGCTGAATGAGAAGCTGGCTTCCAAAATACCTCTTCTGTAAACAAAGGTTGAAATAACATCGGCTGTTTCATAGGTGAGAGGATTGTAGAGTAGCATAACTTTTTCCACGCCAATGTTCATCATTTGGCCGATACGGAGAATAAGCATAATCATGATGGTAGGAAGAAGATTGGGCAGGGTAATGTACCAAACCTGCTTGAGCTTGCTCGCCCCGTCAATAAGAGCCGACTCGTACTGCTCCTGGTCGATTGAGGTTAGAGCCGAAAGATAAACAATGGAGCCCCAGCCGACTCCCTGCCAGATGCCGCTTGCCACATAAACGCCCTGAAACAGCTCGGGCTTTTGCAGAAAAGCGATGGCATCAAGACCAAAAACAGACCGTAAGTCATTAAACAGTCCGCCCAGGCTGGAGAACTCGAAAATCAAGCCGCACAGAACCACCTGGGATACAAAGTGGGGCATGTAGGAAAGGGTTTGAACCGTTTTTTTGAAATAGCGATTATTGACCTCATTAATCATTAAAGCCAGTAAAATAGGTGCGGGAAAACCAAAAACCAAATCCTTTAAGTTGATTAAAAGCGTATTTCTGACAACACGTTCAAAATGTCTGCTCTCAAAAAAGGAAATAAAATGCTTGAAGCCTATCCAGGGACTGCCCTCAATACCCAGTCCGGGGCTGAAATTTTTAAAGGCGATTTGAGCGCCGTACATGGGCTGGTAATGAAAGATGAGAAAGAAAACAACTATCGGAAGAAGCATGATATAGAGCAACCCGTTTTTCTTCAGGTCATTTCCGATGCGGGTCGTAAGCTTAGGTTTTACTACTTTCGGAGGAGTGCTGCCGATAGTCGAAGAATGAGCCATAATATCCGTCCTTTCCTATACACAGCGTCCTTCAAAGAGGCTGTGATTTTAAGAGAACGCCAACCGGGGTTGGCGTTCTCTTGTCCATCCATTGAATTAAAGAACCAATCCCGGAGGATTAGCGATTATTAAAATTGTCGAAGGTCTTTTGCTGAATTTCGATAGCTTCCTCGATACCCATGCTCTTTAAGGTGTCGAGGTACTTGTCGTAATTGTCGAAGGATTCCACACCCATGATGAATTTCAAGATCATTTCATCCACATAGGTGTAAACCTCGTTGAGAATATCGGCCTGGGCTGCACTGTACTCAGCGTCCACCGTAAGTGACGGCAAGCTTCTGTCCGTGGAGGCTGCGGCCCAAATCACGTCTCTGGCTTCTCTTTGAATGGGATGGCTTGCACGGGCATTCATGACTGCAAGGTCAGGCATGTGAGCACCGGTATTGCCTGCTGCGCGGGCGTAGTAGGCGATAGCGCGGGTGATATCCCAGCCGTTGGGGTTGTTGAGAATCAGGTCTGTGAACTGAACTTCACCGTTAACAAGGTTGTAGGTGAGGCCTTCCACACCGTTGTTGTAAAGCCTGTGGCCTTCGGTAGTGTAAGCGAAATCAAACCAGCGGGTGGTTTCAACGGGATATTTGTTAGTTGTCGTGATGTTAGCACCGGTGGTTAAAACAATGTCCTTAAGACCGCCTGTGTAGTTGTAGGATTTGCCTGACTTGGTATCGATGGGATAGGGCAGAGCTGCAATTTCCCAATCGGGCTCATCCTCGTCGCAATACTTGGTGAAGCGGCCCATGTCGCCCATAAGGCCTGCGAACCAGGTACCTGCCTGATTTCCGAAGATCTTGGCATCAAACATGGTTTTATCCGTGGTAGCGAACTCCGGATCAATAAGGCCTTCATTGTACCACTTATTCATGGTCATGAGGTATTCCTTCCACTCGGGCTCAAAAGGTCCGAATTTCACGGTACCGTCCACATGGTAGAATTTCATGTTGGCGCCGAAGCCGGAAGCGAACACATTGATGTTGTCGTTGGCGCTGTTGACGCTGGCACCCTTGGAGATGAAAGGAATTTCATCGTCGGGATCGCCGTTGCCGTTGGCATCTCCGTTTTTAATGGCTGTGAGAACCTGGTACCATTCATCAATGGTGGTAGGATCCGAAAGACCCAGTCTTTGGAGCCAGTCCCTTCTGTATTGTGGCCCAATCATGATTTTGGCTGCCACAGCATCGCCGTAGTAGAAGCCTGTCATCATGTAATGGCGTCCATCGTTGGTCATGGACTGTATGGCGCCCTCAGGCGTTTCGGCAAGAATCTTCTGATAGTTGGGTGCGTAATTGGCAATGAGATCCGTCATATCAATGATGATCCCGTCGTTAAGGGCCTTTTCAGGGCCGCCGGGACGCTGCATCCAGTTTTGTTCGATGATGTCCGGCAGGTTGTTGGATGCAATCATAAGATTGAACTGTTCCTTGGCCGATTCTTCAACGGGATGCTGGTATTCGATATGAATATTGGTTTTCTCCTCCAGCTCCTTTGACATGGCCAATTCATTAAAGTCCTTGATAACCGATGTGTATTTTTCATTCAGCGGAACCCAGTAAGTCAAAGTGATTTTCTCTTTAACAATAGGATAGGTTCCGTTTTCAGTTAAATTGGGGTTGGCTTCCGGTGTCGGGGAGCCTGAATTTGTGGCGGGAGAAGTACCGGGTGATGTGGAGGGCGCAGCCCCTCCGCATCCTGCCAGCATTGTCGCAGCCAATACGGCAGAGATGATGGTTTTCCCCATTTTTTTCATAGTTAAACCTCCTGAATAATTAAAAGTGCAGGCAGTAGAAACAAAAAA
>JAFADM010000108.1 GCA_023424865.1 Bacillota bacterium
GAACTAACCCCTTTACCATACCCTTTTCAAGATCGGAAATGGCCGATTACCTGTGTGTGGACCGTTCCGCTCTTTCCCAGGTACTTGGGAAAATGCAGGAAGAGGGCATGGTGCGGTTTCAAAAAAACAAATTTGAGCTGGTTGACGGAGTATTGGACAAGCTATGAACTATTTTCAATATGGACAGACAGAAACCGCTTACTTAAAGCGGAAGGACAAGAAACTGGGGGCAGCTATCGAACGAATTGGATCCATTGAACGTGAGGTTACTTCGGATCTGTTTTCAGCCCTCATGGAAAGCATCATCAGCCAGCAAATATCCACCAGGGCAGCCGAAACGGTTACGGAACGCTTTTATAAGCTTCTCGGAGGCACGGTTACCCCTGAGACCGTTTTAAAGGCCGGTACGGAAGCGGTGAAGGGCTGTGGCTTAAGCTACCGGAAGGCATCCTATATTCTGGGCTCTGCCGAAGCAGGAACCGGGGGGCTTGTGAATTTCAGCCAGCTGTCGGTTTTGCCGGATAAGGATATAATTAAAATCCTTTCCTCATTGAAAGGGGTAGGTGCTTGGACTGCCGAAATGCTTCTCATTTTTGCTCTGGAACGGCCCGACGTGGTAAGCTTCGGGGATTTGGGAATCCGCCGCGGCATGATGAGGCTGTATGGCCTTGATGCGTTAAGCAGGGAGCAGTTTGAAGTATACCGCAAACGCTACTCCCCCTATGGATCGGTGGCATCCCTTTACCTGTGGGCACTGGCAGCCGAATAGGCCGGACGCAGTCCTGGTTTTTTAATTGATTCCTCAGGATCCCCTTATTTTATCCTATAGGCTTTAAAGGAGGCAAAACCATGACCTACAAACCTTCCGCCGACTGGAATCCCGCACAGGCCCGCTTGAGGGAAATGCTACGCAAGCCGGATTGCTTTCAGGATGCCCTTAACCTGTGCTCCCAGCTCCATGCCATAGTGCACCGCGGAACCGTAACCGGTGCGTCGCAAGCAACTCTGGCAGACCTTGTCGTTAACGGTCTTACCGAAGGCGCTTTTCGCCGGATGCCCACCGTAAAGGACGTTACTATTGCCTGGAACCTTTGGCACATTACCCGCATTGAGGATATTACCATGAACCTTTTAGTGGCGGATGGCGCTCAGGTTTTAAATGAGGAGTGGCATAAGAGGCTTCATACTAAAGTAAGGGATACGGGAAACGCCATGACCGACGATGAAATTCTGTCCTTCAGCGGGGAAGTGGACAAAGAGGCCCTGCTGAACTACAGAGATGCGGTTGGCTTAAGAAGCAGGGAGATTCTCGGAAGGCTCACGCCAAAGGATATTACCCGTAAATTTACCGCTTCTCAAAAACAGGGGATAATGGAAGCGGGCGGCCTGACAGAACACCCCGACTCCATCTGGCTGCTGGACTTCTGGGGCCGGAAGGATGTGGCGGGCATTCTTTTAATGCCCTTAACGCGGCACCAGCACGGACACCTCAACGACTGCCTGAAGCTTCGA
Source organism: Bacillota bacterium (assembly GCA_023424865.1). Next base: position 1,513 of record JAFADM010000108.1, read on the forward strand.
AAAAAATGCAAGAATCCGTAAGACTTTGGCAAGACTTTTTTAAAGAGCCTTGTGACTTTTTGTACAGGACGATATAATACTAAAGCGGGCTACGCCTGCTTATGAATCTGAAAGGAAGTCGATCATGCAAACGTCAGCAAGAAATGTATTTGATGTTTTATCGGAGCGGGGCTTTATTGCTCAAACCACCCATGAGGACAAAATCAAAGAGCTTTTGGGAAGCGGTCCCGTTACCTTTTATATAGGCTTTGATCCCACTGCGGACAGCCTTCATGTGGGCCATTTGCTCCAATTGGTTGTTATGGCTCATATGCAGAGGGCAGGGCACCGGCCCGTGGCTATTATCGGCGGCGGTACAGCCATGGTTGGGGATCCTTCGGGCAAATCCGACATGCGAAAAATGCTGACCCGGGATGAAATCCGCAATAACGGCGAATGCTTCAAAAGACAAATGCGAAACCTGGTTCAATTCGGTGAGGATAAAGCCCTTATGATTGACAACGGCGACTGGCTGCTGGAGCTTAACTACGTTGATTTTCTAAGACGTGTGGGTGTTCATTTTTCCGTCAACCGCATGCTTACTGCGGAATGCTTTAAAAGCCGTCTTGAAAAAGGCCTCTCCTTTATTGAATTCAATTATATGCTCATGCAGAGCTATGACTTTTTAAAGCTGTACCAGGATCTGGGCTGCCGCCTCCAGCTTGGAGGAGACGATCAATGGTCCAATATTCTGGGCGGCATCGAGCTGATACGGAGAGTTGAAAGCGGAGAAGCCTATGGCATGACATTCCAGCTTCTAACCACCAGCGAAGGCAAAAAAATGGGCAAGACAGAAAAGGGTGCGGTTTGGCTGGATCCTGCAAAGACAAGCCCTTATGATTTTTATCAGTACTGGCGCAATGTTCAGGATGCCGACGTCATTAAATGCCTGAAGCTTCTTACCTTTGTTCCCATGGAACAAATCAGGGAGATGGAAACCTGGAAGGATGCCAAACTTAACGATGCCAAGAAAACTCTGGCTTATGAGTTAACCAAGCTTGTCCATGGCGAGGAAGAAGCCAACAAGGCCCACTCCACAGCGGAGGCTCTCTTTGGTCAGGGGGCGTCCACCGGCGATATGCCTACCTCACAGGTTGATAGGAGCCTTATTGAAAAGGGAACGGGTATTCTGGATCTGCTGGTGGAGACGGGACTTGTCCCCTCCAAGGGAGAAGGTCGGCGCCTTATCCAGCAGGGAGGCCTTTCTGTAAACGGTGAAAAAGTGGACAACCAGGACCGGCTCATTACCCTTTCGGATCTTGTAAACGATGAGATTATCATTAAAAAGGGTAAAAAATCTTATAACCGAATTATTCTGGAAGATTAATCACCCGTCACGCCTATCTTCTGGGTAAAGCCAGGTTCCATCCGGCTTTACCCGGAGGAAGCCGGGCGGAATTATTAAAAAAGCGAATCCTGCTTTAAAACTGCAGAAAAATCCGCCCGCTAAACCAATAAGAATGGAAATATTTTATTTAGCTACTTGACCGAAGTCCAATTTATTAAGTATAATAGATTTTGCCCAATGACGTTCCTCAATAGCTCAGTCGGTAGAGCATGCGGCTGTTAACCGCAGGGTCGTAGGTTCGAGTCCTACTTGAGGAGCCATTTTTGGGCCTTTAGCTCAGTTGGTTAGAGCGACCGGCTCATAACCGGTTGGTCCGGGGTTCGAGTCCCTGAAGGCCCACCAGAAGGAAAGATGATTAAGCTTAATAGCCTGATCATCTTTTTTTGTTTAACAGCCGTTTGCTTAAAGCAAATCTGGATAAGCTGGCGGGGTTCTTATTATCAATCGAAGGTATTGTACGGAAACAGTAGGCCTATTTTGGAACAGGGGACTTTATGCAGTTAAAAGGAAGACTCAAGGTCATATACGATAGAATACCCGTTTGCGGCATCCTTGCCGACATCGGAACGGATCATGCCCATATACCCGCAGCCGCTCTTATAAACGGGCTTTGCAAAAAGGCTCTGGCCTGTGATGTGAGAACAGGGCCTCTCGAGAGGGCCTTGGAAACAAAGCAAAGGTATGGCCTTGGCGATGAGCTGGAGCTGAGGCTGGGCTCAGGTCTGGAGCCTCTTAAGGAAGAGGAGTGCGATGTGATTATTCTCGCGGGTATGGGAGGAAACCTTATAGGGGAGCTTTTGACCCAGCAGCGGCATAAGGCGCATAGGGCCCGGCGAATCATACTTCAGCCCATGCACGCCCAGGAGTCGGTAAGGCCCTACCTGTGGGAGAACGGCTTCGAGGTGGAAGAGGAAGCCCTTGCCCGGGAAGGTGATAAAATCTATCAGGTTCTGGCCGTACGCTATAATGAAAGTGAACGAAGGACAAGCCCTCTTGCACCGGAACAGGCCTGGAAGGCCGTCATTGGTGAAAAGCTCATAACAGAAAGGGAGCCCTTGCTGAAGCTTTGGATAGAGAATAGAAAAAACCGTCAGCAGCGTATTGTAGACGGCATGGCAAAAGCATTGGCGCCCCGGGGCCAGTACGAGCGGGAAGCGGCTCTTCTGGGACAGCTTGAGGAGCTTTTGAAGCAAATCCCGTGATGAGAACTACTCCTGAAACCCGAATGGGTTAAGCCGGGAGTGAATAAAGGCGAATACAAGGGAGAATACGAGGAAATAAAGGAGGAAACCATGGTAAAGCTGGGAGATATTCAAAAGTGGCTGGAAGAGAAAGCGCCGCTGTATTTGCAGGAGAGCTACGACAACAGCGGCCTTCTGGTTGGGGACATTGACAGAGAAATCACAAGTGTAGCCCTTTGCCTGGATCTGGATGAACAGAACCTTCGCCGGGCCGTTAGAGAGAAAAGGGATCTTATCATCGTCCATCATCCTCCTGTTTTTAAAGCCATAAAGACCTTTCACAGCGGAACCCGGGAAGGGCGCCTTCTCTATACCGCCGTAAAGGAGGATGTGGCTGTTTATGCCTGCCACACCAATTATGACGGCGCGGCGGGGGGGCTTACCGACAGGCTTTGCTCCCTTCTGGGCCTTATGGATATAAAACCGCTTAAAGGCTGGGAGGATCAGGGCAAGGAGCATTTGCTGCCCGAGGAAAAACGGCTTGCCAGTGGCTGGGGAAGAGTCGGGAACCTTACCTCCCCAAAGGTCACGGACGTGTTTTTAAAGCAGGTCAGGGAGTTATTGAATACCTCTTTTTTAAGAACAGCAGGAAAGAAACCTGAAATTATCCGACGCCTGGGGGTATATAACGGATCCTATGACAGAGCTATTCTTCCCTATCTGATAAAGGAAAAGGTGGACGCCCTTTTAACAGGGGATCTTAAATACCATGATGCCCAGGAGCTGGAGCAAAAGGGTCTGTTTGCAGTGGATGGGGGACATTTTCCCACGGAGAGCCTTTTTTCCCGGGAGCTGGCCAGGGAGCTTGCCCACAGCTTTCCCATGCTTAAGGTTGAGGCGTATGAGGGCAAGGATGTGTTTACCCTTGAGACCGATTCTCTCGTTTCCGCTCATGAGCTTTTTAACCGCATTCACGATTTGGCCCGCGCCCAATTCAAGCAAATAAAAAGCATAAGGCCCTGCAGCCTCATCTTTCCGCCGGGCAACTATATCCGCTTAAACGGACGGCATTATAAGCAAAGCTATGGCATTCCCGTCATTCAGGTGGAAAAAGCGGGGGATATGGGTTTTAACCTTGACGGAGTTTTCTTTGAATTTTTCATTCCCAGGGAAGAGGTTGTCAACCTGGATCTGGAGTGGTTTTCACAGTATACTCTCGAGCTGTACGGAGGAGAAAACTGTACTCTTGATTTTTACAGCCCGGGGGATACACTGGAAGCGGTAACGAATAAGGTTTACAATTCAACTGAGGAGCATATTGGTATAAGCGTCTATCTTCCTTATGGCAGAGATGACTACTGGGAGGAATTCCTCCTTGCGTCTTCCAGAATATATCCCGATTAACTCCTTTAGTACCTTGCCGCTGATAAGCGCCAATAAAAAGTAAGTTATTTCATTGTCGCTTCGCATGTATGGGGTTTTCGGGCATAGCCCGTTTGAGATACGGAATGAAAAGAGGTGTGGCAGCGTTATGGCAGCTAAAAAGAGCTACGGCTCAAAGAGCGGTGTTGAAAAGGACAGCTTTGTTCTTTTAAAGGATCAGATAAAAAACCGCAATCTTGCACCGGTGTATCTTTTTACAGGTGAGGAACGGTTTTTGGTTGATTATTATATCGGGGAAATCAAGCGGCTTATCCTGGAAAACGATCCGGCTGGGATGAATCTTATCCTTTTTGAGGGCAAGACCGATGCCGGGGATTTGGAGGATGCCTGTGACACGTTTCCCATCTTTGCGGAAAGGAAAATGGTGCTGGTTAGAAATTCTGCCTTTTTCACCCTAAAGGGAAAGGACTCAAAAAAGGAGGACACCCAAAGCGAAGCCTCCCAGGAGGGTTCGGAGGAAGAACACACACCTGCCGGCAGTAAAGGCCAGGAACGGCTTAAAAATTATCTGGCCCAGATTCCTTCCTCCACCTGTCTTGTTTTTGATGAAAATCAGGTTGATAAACGAAGCGGTCTGTATAAGCAAACCGTTAAATACGGACTTGCGGTGGAATTTGGGCGTCAGAAGCCTGACGAGCTGGTTCGCTGGGTCATGCGGGGATTTAAGCAGCAGGGTAAAAACATTAACCCGGAGGCTGCCCGGTTCATGGTGGACAGCGGTGAAGAGGATATGTACTTTCTAAGGGGTGAAATCCTGAAAATCAGCGCTTATACAGGGGACAGGCAGGACGTGGGCCTGGAGGACATAAGGCTGGTTGGGACCACTACCATAAAAAGTGTCATTTTCAGTCTGCTGGACGCCCTTTCTGAAAAAAACGGAGGCCGGGCCATTAAGCTTCTGGACGATCTGCTGGAGATAAAGGAGCCGGAGCAAAAAATCCTTTTTATGATTGCCAAGCAGACAGGGGAGCAGCTCAAGCTTAAAAAGCTGTTGGCGTCCCGGGTTCGGCCGGAGGAATGCCTTCGTTATTTTCCGGGAAAGCATCCCTATGCCATGAAGCTTTTAATTCAGCAGGCAGAACGGGCTAATCCGGATGTTTTATCCCGCTTGTTAAAAAACTGCATGGAAGCCGACACCGCCGTTAAAACGGGCAAAATGAGTGCCAGGCTGGCTCTGGAGCTTCTAATATCCCGGGTGTAGGCTTAAATTACATAACGGCGGGATATGGGGGACTTAACCTCTTCTTAACAATTCCCTTTTTTTCACCCTAAACAGGCCTGAATTAAAGGTTTCTCCGAAAAAGGACAAAATATGCCTCTTAACATAGGTTTAACATTTGCTTTATTTTCTCATAATAAACTCCGTCTATAGTAAAGCTGTAGCCAAAATTGAAAGGAGCAATAAGTAATCATGAGAAAATCAAGCAAACGCGTTCTTTTTGCGGCCATGGCA
>JAFADM010000126.1 GCA_023424865.1 Bacillota bacterium
TGCAAAAGCTGCAAAAAAGGCCGGGAGCGCATCGCACCCGGCCTTATAAGCATAGTCACTCTATCTTGTATGTAAATGTGTAAATCATTAAAACGATGGAAGGCAGCGGAGTTCCTTTTGATGGCCCGATTGCCAATTAAAAGCTCGGGGGCATCGCCCCCCTCTCTTTAGCCAGATTCGCTTGCACAAATGGCTACCAATGAAAAAGGCTGTTTCATTGAGAAACAGCCATGATTTTTTGTTCGAGCCTTTGCGTTTTTTGCGACAGGCTAGTCCTGCCGTGGGACGCATCAATTCAGATGGCTCACTCCTGCTTTAAAGCTTCCAAGCAGGAAGGACAAATGTTTTTGCCCTTGTAGACCTTGATATCCTTTGCATTATCGCAGAAAATACAAGCGGGCTCATACTTTCTAAGGATAATGGTTGCTCCGTCAACATAAATCTCAAGAGCATCTTTTTCAGCAATATCAAGGGTTCTGCGGAGCTCTATAGGCAATACTACCCTACCAAGCTCATCAACTTTTCTAACTATACCAGTTGATTTCATCGAAACTCCCCCCAGTCTCTCTATAAATTTTTCTGTACCTTTGACAATGATACCATTAATTACAATCCTGGTCAATATGCACCGTACTATATTTTCGATATTTGTTAATATTTACTTAATTATGAGAAAGTTAAAAATCTAACAAATGGAAGGACCCGGCAGGCCGAAGTGCTGTTAAATAAAGACTTTCGCTTCTGTTATATCAAAGTCGTCCACAGAAAAAAAGCATAAATGGGCAAAGGGCTAATACCATATAACAAGGAAACTGTAAAGTGCCCGGGTATGGGATTCTAAGCCTGGGCCGAGAAGGAATTGCACGCCATGCTTAATGTCATTTGGGTGATTTTGCTGTTTGCTGCCATTGTAACCGGCCTTCTCACAGGGAGAATGAAAGAGATATCCGAGGCCCTTCTTTCAAGCAGCACCAATGCCGTCGAACTTTCCATTACCATGCTTGGGGCCATGTGCCTGTGGTCGGGCTTAATGAAGGTGGCTGAGCGGTCGGGCCTGGTGAACAGGCTGGCGGTGCTTTTAAGAGGTGTGTTTAAGCTCCTCTTTCCGGGAATACCCAAGGATCACCCCGCCAACGGCGCCATAGCCATGAGCTTAACCGCCGACTTTCTGGGGCTTGGCAATGCTTCAACCCCTCTGGGGATTCTGGCCATGAAGGAGCTGTCCAAAATAAATGGAGAAAGGGAAACCGCCAGCAATGCCATGGTTATGTTTGCGGTAATTAACGCTGCCTGTATCCAGCTTATCCCGGCCACCGTTCTTATTCTGCGCCAGCAGCAGGGGTCACTGGATCCTGCCTCCGTAATGCTTCCGGTTTGGCTTGCCTCTGCGGTTTCCATGGCTTCGGGGCTTGTATCGGCCAAAATACTGGAAAAATTCTATTTGGGAAAGGGACGGAGCCTTAGATGACTGAATTTTTATCCAACCTGGCCATTCCGGCTGTATTGCTTATTATTGTCCTGTTCGGCTTCCTGAAGGGGCTTCCTGTCTTTGATGATTTTGTAGAAGGAGCCAAGGAGGGAGCCAAAACCGCCTTCGATATCCTGCCCGTTATGGTGGGGATTCTGGCGGCAGTTTCCATGCTTAATGCATCAGGGCTTATTGACATACTGACCAATCTCATCAGTAAACCGGCAGCTTTTTTAGGCATACCCGAGGAGCTTTTGCCGGTGATGCTTTTAAGGCCTTTTTCCGGGAGTGCTTCTCTGGCCCTTTTTACCGAACAAATCAAACAGGTGGGGGCCGATTCCTACCTGGGCCGTGTTCTTTCAACCATAATGGGTTCCAGTGAGACGGTCCTTTATACCCTGGCCGTGTATTTTGGGGCAACCAAGGCCAAGGACACCCGTCACGCCGTTGCCGCTTCACTCATATCCACTTATGCAGGAATGATTGCAGCTATTTATTTGTGCAGAATTTTCTAAGATCTTTCCAGGACTTGCTATACTTGTCCATTTTCACCTTTCCCGGGTTTTCTAATATTATGTATCAACAACGAAAACACCGTCCCAGTCAAGGCCGGTGTTATCCGGGGAGGCTTCTATGTCCAATGCCCTTGTTCAGGTGAGTCATGTCGGTATGAAATATCAATCTCCCAATGGCGAAATCGAAGCCATCAGGGATGTGTCCTTCAGCGTCGAAAAAGGTGAATATGTCAGTATCGTGGGAGCCAGCGGCTGCGGCAAATCCACGCTTCTTTCCATTATATCCGGGCTTCTAAAGGCAACCGGAGGCAGTATTCTTCTGGATGGCGAGGAAATCAGCGGGGCCTCTGAGAAAATCGGCTATATGCTCCAGAAGGACCATTTGTTCGATTGGAGAACCATTTATCAGAATGTGGTGCTGGGACTGGAGATCCGGGGAAGGCTCAACAAGGAAAACCGGGACTATGTTCTTCACCTTCTGGACACCTACGGCCTTATAGATTTTAAAGATAAATACCCCGCGCAGTTGTCAGGGGGCATGCGCCAGCGGGCCGCGCTCATTCGAACCCTTGCCGTCAAGCCGGATATTCTGCTTTTAGACGAGGCCTTTTCCGCCTTGGATTATCAGACCAGGCTGGCGGTAACGGAGGATATTTACGCCATAATCAAAAATGAAGATAAAACGGCCATTATGGTAACCCATGACATTGCGGAAAGCATCAGCATGTCCGATCGGGTAATCGTACTCACCCGCAGGCCTGCGGAGGTGGGAAGCATACATACCATAACCTTCGGATTTGAAAAGCGAACGCCTCTGACCTGCCGGGAAGCCGGGGAATTTCCCGAATACTTCAACCGAATTTGGAAGGAGCTGGATGTACATGTTTCGTAAGAAGGAAGAGGGCCTGTCTGTTGAACGGCTGGCATATTTAAAGAAGGTAAGAAACAGAAAAATGGCTACCCTTTTAGTCCAACTGGTTATTTTGGTGGTGTTTTTTGCCGTATGGGAACTGGCGGCAAGGTTTAAGCTTATTGACTCCTTTATTACAAGCCAGCCCAGCCGGATGCTGAAAACCCTTAGCAATTTGTATGAGGGCGGAGAGCTTTTTAAACACATTGGCGTTACTCTAGGGGAGACCGTGGCAGGCTTTGTTATGGGAACACTTTTAGGGACTTTCATTGCCATACTTCTCTGGTGGTCGGAATTTTCGGCCCGGGTGCTTGAGCCCTATCTCGTGGTTTTAAACAGCCTTCCCAAAATAGCGCTGGGGCCTATATTCATTATCTGGATCGGTCCCGGACCCGGTGCCATTATCGTTATGGCCCTGGCCATTTCTCTTATCGTCACCATTTTGGAGGTTCTAAACGGCTTCATCCATGTGGACAAGGAAAAAATTAAGCTGGTTCAAACCTTTGGTGCGGGGCGGTTCCAGGTTTTCTCCAAGGTGGTGCTGCCGTCCAATATTCCCTCCATCATCAATGCCCTTAAAATTAATGTAGGCCTTTCCTGGGTGGGTGTTATCGTAGGCGAATTTCTGGTGTCCCGTGCGGGGCTTGGCTATCTCATCGTTTATGGCGGCCAGGTCTTCCAGCTGGATCTGGTTATGACCAGCGTCATTATCCTTGCCGTGGCGGCCGCCCTTATGTATCAGGGCGTGGTTGGGATGGAAAAATGGCTTATCCGCCAGGGCCGGCTTGTAAAGGATATTACGGACTAAATAAAAGAAGAATGATTGCACATTGTTAAAAATTCCCTTTGTTTTAATGAATTTTTATAGAGGAGCGTGCAGAACGATGAAAAAGATTGGACTTATTCTTTTGGCGGTACTTATGATGATACCTTTGGCAGCAGGCTGCGGCAAAACGAGTAATGTTAAGGTTACGTTGAGCGAAGTGACACATTCGGTGTTCTATGCACCCCAGTATGTGGCTATAAGCCAGGGCTTTTTCCAGGAGGAGGGCATTGATCTGGAGCTTTCCAACGGACAGGGCGCAGACAAGGTAATGACTGCGGTCGTGTCCGGTCAGGTGGATATCGGCTTTTCAGGCCCGGAGGCCAGCATCTATGTTTACAATGAGGGCAAGGAGGATTTTGCCCAGGTATTTGCCCAGCTTACCAAAAGGGACGGCTCCTTCCTGGTAGGCCGTGTTGACGAGCCGGATTTCAAATGGGAAAACGTTAGGGGCAAGTACATCATCGGCGGACGAAAGGGCGGAGTGCCCCTTATGACCCTGGAATACATCCTTAAAAACCACGGCCTCACACCCAATACCGATGTGACTGTGGATACCAGCGTCCAGTTTGCCGTTATGGCCGGCGCCTTTACCGGTGGTACGGGGGATTATGTCACCCTCTTTGAGCCCACGGCTTCCATGCTTGAAAAGGAAGGTAAGGGTGTGGTTCTGGCCTCCTTAGGTGAGGAAAGCGGTGAGATTCCCTATACGGCTTATTTTGCAAAAAAGAGCTATATCGAGAAGAACAAGGACATTATCCAGAAATTCACCAATGCCATTTATAAGGGACAGAAATGGGTGGATAGCCATTCCGCAGAGGAAATAGCCAAAGCCATTCAGTCCTCCTTCCCGGATACGGAGCTTGATATTCTTACCACTGTGGCTCAGCGTTACAAGGATATTGATGCCTGGAGCAAGGACCCCATCATGAAGGAAGAGGCCTTAAACCTCCTTCAGGAAGTTATGAAAAAGGCCGGAGAGCTTAAGGAAGCCGCTTCCTACAGTGATTTGGTCACGGTTGAATTTGCTCAGAAGGCTGTGGATACCATTAAGTAACAAGCGGCAGCAGCATTGCAATTTAGTCTCTGGCGGATGAGGTGTCATCCAGAGACTTGTATTCCGAAGGCGCTACTCCTACATTTCGCTTAAAGGCACGGCGGAAGGACTCCACACTGTTATAGCCCGTCAAACGGGATATTTCCGAAACGGTGTGCGTTCCGTCCTTTAGGAGGGAGAGCGCCTTTTTTATGCGCAGATTTTCAAGGTAGGCAGCAAAGGTTTCATGGGTATGCTGCTTGAATATCTTGGATAAATGGGCCTCCGAGATGTAAAAGCGATCCACAACCGCCGCTATGCCAAGGGATGGGTCGGAGTAATGCTCCTCCAGGTATTTTATGATGGATATTACAATAGAACTGTTTTTAGACTCCTTTTTCTCCTGGAACGTATCGGTTATGGTAAGGCACAGGCTCTCCAGCGCGAAGAAGGCGGTAAGAAGGTCCGTTTCGCCGAAACGGGCTTTCAGAACGTCCTCCCGGAGGGAATGGTCGTCGGAGAAATCCAGAGCCTCAATGAGAATGCTCTTTATACCGTAAAACAAAAGCTCCGCCGTATCGGTGTTAAGGCTCTCCTCCGTCAAATTGGCATTGATGATCTCATTGAAAACCTGCTGGGAGCCGTCCCGGCTGCCGGATTTTATCATGTTTAAGAGACGTTGATGATCGTTAACTGAAAACTTGCCGTAATTGACCTTCTGCCGGATGGTCTCGTAGAGAATGGGCCTGCCGTATTCAAAAAGCTTGCTGTACTCCGCCGCAAAATGGGCCTCCTTGTTGCATTTGTAAAGGGCCAGAATATCGTTGCAGATAGCACTCACCCCAATACTCAGCCGGGTACCGGATATTTTGCCGGAACGGTTAAGATCCTTGATTCCCGCCTCGGCAAGCTCAATGGTACTTTTAACTGCCCCGTGGATATCCTCCTGCTCCGAGGCCGGATGGCAGACAAGCACAAAAATGCCGTTGCTTTCAACCTGGGTATGGTATTGGATTGTGCTTCCCGACGCCTTGGACAAAGCCTGGTTCACCGCTTCGGCATAAATGAACACCAGGGAGTCCGCCGACTCCGTTTCCTTCTGATAATTATTTCGAAGGTCAAACTGGATGCCGATAAAGGAGCAGTCACGGATGGAGGGATCAATTTGAGGCCACATGGCGTCGATAAGAAGGGGATCCCAGGGCTTGCTCTCCAAAAGCAGCTTAAAAAAAGCGCTCCGGGTTATTTTTTTCTGATCCTTGTTTTGTTGAGCCAGGGTGGAATTGTTGGCGATAAGCTTTTCTACCACCTGCTCAATAAGACCGTATTGACCGGCTGGTTTTTTATCGGTTTCAGTGGTGTCCATAAAGCGTTCCAAAAGCTTGAACAGCTTATGGAAGGGCTTGGCGTTCCTAAAGGAAAAGAAAAGTGCAGCCACAATTCCGAAAAAAGCGGTGAGTACAAGGTAGAGGGTTAATATGCGCTTGACATAAAAGGTTTTAGCCAGAAGCTTCTGTGTTGGATAGACTGACACATACTTCCAATTATAGGTGGAGGAGGTCAGGTAGGTGACACGCCATTTTTCCCCCTTGATTTCCACCTCGTAGGAGCCCTTGCTGTCATTAAGTCCCTTGAGTATGTCCGGTGATATTTCAGGATAGCCCTGGGTGGATACAATAATGGAATTGTTCTGGTCCAGAAGAAGATTGTAGCCTCCGGGAATGGAGGTGTTAAAGGAAAGCATTTTCCTTAAATTGCTTTCGTCAAAGACAATTCCGATATTGCCGTAATAAGACACCTTGGCCCCCTCCGGCAGGGTTTTTATGAACATGAGGGTATTCTGGCTGATTTTGTCGTCATTAACCTTGACCTTTTGTATTTCACCGAAATGAAAGGAAAAGAGGCTGCTTTTTAGAAAATCATCCGAGTTATTGATCCGGATGCTGTTGGTGCCATCCCCATACTTGTGCATTTTGGATGTGGAGATAACGGTGTTTTGATTGCGGTCGCTGATATATATTTGAGAAACATACTGATTGGTCGCCAGATGTTTTTCCAATAAATTTATAATATCCCATACCTTGTAATAGGATTGGGTTCCCATTGAGGAGCTGTAAAGATAATCAATAATGGCGTTTTCCGTGCCGATTTGCATGGCGGTGTTCCGGATTTCATAAACGCGAAGCTCCAGGGACTCCTCCGCCTGCTTAAGCATGGAATGCTGATCGGTGATGGCATTTAAAGTAACCGTTTCTATAACGGCATAATAGACATAGGTGAAAAAACCCAGCGGGATAATTAAAATAAAAAGATAGGGCAGTAAAAAAGTGTTAATGGATCCGGGTTTTCTCGTCTTGCGTCCTTTCATGCTACCACTCGCTTTCTCCCATAGCTGCAATAGGGATCGGGGACAATACCCCAAATCTCTCGTGCGTTCCTGCCCAACGCCCGGAAACCTTAGTTGATTCCACGGCAAAGATTTTTATGCACGGCTTCGTTTTTTTTGCAGTGGAATCTTTGTTTTATCAATATAGCACAAAACAATTGGAAAGCCTATGAGCACAGGCAAAGCCTGGTGTTTTTGTATTGCAAAACACAAATTGTATGGGGGTAAAAAAGCCTTTCGGATCCCCTGTAGACGAATTGAATCTTACGCTTGTTCCCGTTTGCAACCCATAATGAGAACGTAATCCCTTTTGCGGAAAAATGCGAAAAGTCGGTTCAGAAATAATCACCTTTCCGCTTCAAAAAATGAGGATTAAACACTTAGTGACGGGAGGACAAGCCTGTGAATAAAATCAAATCCTACCGACTTGCCCAGATTGTAAGAAACAGATACCTCTACCTTTTAATGCTGCTGCCCATGACCTATTTTGTCCTTTTTAAGTACCGGCCTATGTATGGTATCCTTATTGCATTTAAGGATTTTAAGGTTAAAAAGGGAATTATGGGAAGCCCATGGATAGGCTTTGAAAATTTTACGACTTTCCTCACCGACGAAAACTTTTTAAACATTTTTAAGAACACCATTTCCCTGAGCCTGCTTCAAATACTTATTTGCTTTCCCATTCCCATTCTTTTTGCCCTCCTGGTAAATGAAATTAAGAGCAAGAGCCTCAAAGGCCTTGTGGAACGGGTAAGCTGCTTTCCTCACTTTATATCGGTAGTGGTGGTCGTATCCCTCATGTCGTCCCTTGTAACCAAGGACGGGCTTATCAACCAAATCGTGGTGGCTTTCGGAGGACAGGCAAAATCCTATATGCTGGATGCAGCCTGGTTTCGGCCCCTTTACATTCTGTCGGATATCTGGCAGGAAACCGGGTGGGGCGCCATTATCTATCTTGCTGCCCTTGCGGGAGTGGACCCCTCTCTTTATGAAGCCTGTGATATCGACGGGGGCGGAAGGTTTGTCAAGCTGCGACACATTACCCTTCCAAGCATTTTGCCCACCATTGCCATTATGTTCATATTGAGAATGGGCAGCATTATGACCCTGTCCTTTGACAAAGTCTTTTTAATGCAGAATCCCACCATTTACGATAAAGCGGACGTTATTGCAACCTATGTTTACCGCAAGGGCCTTCAGGGTGCCCAGTACAGCTACGCTACCGCCGTAGGCCTGTTTGAATCGGTTATATGCCTGCTCTTTTTAAGCCTGACCAATTTTATATCCAAAAAGCTCAGTGACAACGGCCTGTTTTGAAAATAGTTGTCAACAGCCTGAAATTGGAGAATGCGGGAAACCGTAAAAATTCACATAAAAGCGGGGTTATAGTATGAGAATTGGAAAGAAAAGGGATGGATGGAGGGTATTCGACTTTATACTTGGCGCATTTATGCTGCTTGTAAGCTTTATATCCATCTATCCTATCTATTATATTTTTATCAATTCATTAAGTGGAGCCGCTGCCGTCAGCGCCGGAAAGGTGGTTTTCTATCCCATTGACCTCAACTTTCTGGGATATAAAAATATCTTTGAAGACAAAAATATTATATCTGCCTTCTTTAACAGTACGTTTTACACTGTTGCCGGAACCTTAATCAACGTGGCGCTCTCGGCCATGTGTGCCTATCCGCTGTCCAGAAGGGACTTTTACGGCCGTAAAACAATTACCTCCATTATCCTTTTTACCATGTTTTTCAGCGGAGGCATCATTCCTTTGTTCCTTACCATTTCCAGTTTGAACCTTTACAATACCATCTGGGCTGTTATGCTTCCTTCCGCCATCAGTGTTTACAACGTTATCGTTATGCGGACCTTCTTTCAGAGCATCCCTTATGAGCTCACCGAGTCGGCCTATATTGACGGTGCCAACGACCTGTTTATTTTCTTTAAGATTATTCTTCCTTTATCCGCCCCTATTTTAGCCACCATGACTCTTTTCTACGGAGTGGGCAACTGGAATGCCTTCTACAACGCACTGATGTTTTTGGCGGATAAAGGCAAATACCCACTTCCTCTCATACTTCGAAATATTGTTCTTGAAGGTGCCACCGCCGGGCTTCAAATGGCATCGGAAGCCTCATCCAATTTGAAGGTGGATCCGAGATCCGTTAAATATGCCGTTATTGCAGTAACCACCTTACCGATTATCCTTGTTTATCCCTTCGTATTCAAATATTTTGAAAAGGGGGTTATGATAGGTTCTGTAAAGGGATGAGCAGGATGAACGCCTAAAATCCGTTTATTCAATTTTTAAGCAAAGGAGAATAGATATGATAAAACTAAATAAGAGACTTCTAAGTTTAATCCTGACTGGGGTTATCATGGTTTCGGCCTCGGCATGCGGACAATCGCAGCAGACCGCAACACCTACTCCCACAGGCACTGCTTCTGCCACCCCTTCTTCATCTCCCGGGGGTGAAGGTTCCGGGAAACTTACGGATACGCCGGTTACGTTTACCTTTATCCGTCCGGAAAATGCTTTGCAGCCCTATAATCCAGACAGCAAAACGATAAAGGAAATTGAAAAAAGAACGGGTATTACCATTGATGTGCAAATTGTGCCCGCAAGTGACTGGGGATCTAAAATGAACACCCTTCTTGCTACCGACAGCCTGCCTGACTTTTTCAGAATGTGGACGGACGTGAAGGATGTGGTCAACTCCGGAGCACTTTTACAGCTGGACGAGCTGATTGACGCTTATGCGCCCATTATTAAAAGCGATTACGAAACCATCCCCAATCTTGATAAATCCAAGGTAAACGGCGGAATTTATGCCCTTCCCACGCTGCGCCGTGATACCAACTATGAAAAGGGTGCAACACCCAATATCCGTGTAGACAAGCTTGAAGAACTGGGACTTTCGGTTCCTACAACCTGGGACGAGCTCTATAACGTTCTTAAAGTTTTCTCTGAAAAGTACCCTGACTCCATCGCATGGGGCAGCCGCGGCGAGGCTAACCTTCTTCGCAACAACACCAATGCGGTAAAGAGCCTTGGCGCCGACTACAACCTCTATCAGGACAGCGACGGAACCTGGAAGCTGGGCCGTATGGAACAGGATTTCAAAGGAGCCCTCACCTTCCTCAATAAGCTGTACAACGAAGAAATCCTTGACAACGAGTACCTTATCACCACCGCACAGGACTGGAAGGCCGGCTGCGCCAGCGGCAAGTACCTGTTCTACTATGACAACCCCACCTTCCTGGACGCATTCAACAAGACGCTTCAGGAAACCGACCCCAATGCAAGATGGGAACCCATCCCTATTCTTGAGAACAGCAAGGGCGAAAGACAGAGCTACCTTTTCAACGACCACACCTTCAATGAGTATGGCTTCAAAGCGGACGTTGAGAATCCCGAGCTCCTTATCAAGCTCTTCAACTGGCTCTACAGCGAAGAGGGCGCTCTCCTCATGAACTACGGCGTTGAGGGTGAGGAATATGACATGGTCAACGGCGTACCTACCTTCAAGCAGGAGCTTCTGGACAAGTACAAGGACAGCACGGATCCCCAGTATGCCGCTTCCTCCGATTTGGGCATAGGTCTTCTGTTCTTCACACCGGCCTGGTATTCCCACTACGGCGACCAGTTCCAGACCTCCGATCCCGATTCTGTAAACGCCCTCTTTATTCATAACGTGTACAAGGATAAAATGGAGTATATGGTGCTCCAGCCTGTTGAGCCCCCGTACACCGGTGAAGAGAC
>JAFADM010000135.1 GCA_023424865.1 Bacillota bacterium
GCAAAACGGTGATGGGAAATTCGGAAGCGCTTCTGGCCATTATCCCCAGGGAAGAGGGCATGCTTATTGAAAGAATGTTTTTCAGCGATGAAATCAAGCTGGTGCCAAAGGGCTATGCCAAACCGGATGTAAGCGATGCCGAACTCAATATGGCAAAAACGCTTATTACGTCCATGGATCAACCCTTTGAACCCGCCATGTACAAGGATGAATACCAGGAACGGCTGAAGCAGATGATCGCGCAGAAAATTTCGGGCCGTGAGGTGGTTGCACCACCCAGAGAGGCTGGAAATAATGTTATCGACCTTATGGAGGCGCTGAAAAAGAGCGTTGAGCAGAGCAAAGCGGCAAAAACCTCCAACTCCAAGGAACCCAAAACCCGAAGGAAAACAAAAGAAAAGGACGTATCCTGAGAATAGCTGGAGGGACAGGGGGACGAATAGTCTCTGCCGGATCTTTGAGTTCATTTTATACGGCTTAATGGAGCGCTGAAGCAAGGGTGGTGCTAAACTCCTGTTTCAGCGCTTTTAATATCTTGTACCCAGGTGGGGCTTTAAAAGCTGTTCCTCTAATCGGCTTTATATTATAATGAAAGAGAAAGATTGATTAGTTAAAGCTAAAGCTAAAGCTTGATTTGTGAAAAAGAAGGATCTTTTTGCCGGTGAAATCGAATTTTTAAGCACGGCAATCCCAAAAACGAAAAAAGGAGACAAACCATGCTGTTTAAGGAATTCGGTGAGCCCGGGCTGCCTGTGGCTGTCTTTTTGCATGGAGGAGGCTTGTCCTGGTGGTCTTTGAAGGGTGTTATTGATGCCCTGGAGAAGCATTATCATATAATAGCACCGATTATCGACGGGCACGGAGAGGACGGTAATACCCCTTTTCTGAGTATGGAGGATTCGGCCAGCAAGCTGATTCACTCTATTGATACTCGCTGGGGCGGAAGTGTACAGCTTCTGGCAGGACTTTCCATCGGAGCGCAGATAGTGGTAAAGGCTCTTACCATGCGCGCCCATATCACCCGTTTCGCGGTAATTGAAAGTGGGCTGGTTTATCCCCTTAAGAGCGGAGTACGGATGGCTGCACCCCTCTATAAGCTTATGTACGGACTTATCCGGCAAAAAGGCTTTTCACGGCTTCAGGCCAAAACCCTTTCGCTGCCCGAGAGCCTGTATGACTCTTATTATGAGGACAGTCTCAGGATGTCTAGGGAAAGCCTTATCAATATGACCGTCAGCAACAGCAGCTTACAGCTTGAGGAAGACCTGAAGGCAACAACTGCAAAGGTACTCCTTCTGGTTGGCTCAAAGGAGCTGGGCATTATGATAAAATCGGCCCGCAGGCTCAAGGAGCTGCTGCCCCAAAGCCGTCTTGAAATACTGCCCGGCTTGAAGCATGGGGAGCTGAGCATAAAATACCCGCTTAAATATGCGGCAATGATAAAGGAATTTACAGGAGATTTTTAATTATGAGAAAAGCACAACGGATAGCCGAAGTGACGGGAGGCCTGTCATGAAGCTGCTCCATATTGCCGATCTGCACATCGGCAAGCGGGTAAATGAATTTAATATGATCGAGGATCAGCGCTACATATTGAATCAAATCCTTCGTATTACGGAAGAGACGCAGCCCGATGCCGTTCTCATTGCCGGCGATGTTTATGACAAGTGTCAGCCCTCCGCGGAGGCAGTGGAGCTTCTGGACGAATTCCTAACCCTTATTACCAGCCGGGTCAGAAAGGTATTGATGATAAGCGGAAACCATGATTCTCCGGAACGGTTGGGCTTTGGAAGCCGCATTCTTAAGAAAAACGGGCTTCATATCGGAGGCGTCTTTGATGGGAGCCTTAGCAAGGTGGTTTTAAAGGATGAGTACGGAAAGGTCAACCTTTATCTGCTGCCTTTTATTAAGCCTGCCATGGCCCGACCTTATTTTGATATTCCACTTGAGACCTATGACAGTACCCTGCGTGCCGTACTTTCCCGGGAAAGTCTTCCTGCGGGGGACCGAAATGTTCTTCTGGCCCATCAGTTTGTAACCAGCGGCGCTGCGGAGCCGGAGCGCTCCGATTCCGAAAGCCTTTCCCTGGGTGGATTGGACAATGTGGATGTGTCCTGTTTTGAGGGATTCGATTATGTGGCTCTGGGGCATATTCACGGCCCTCAGAAAATCGGGCGGGATACGGTTCGTTATGCCGGTTCCCCCCTTAAATATTCCTTTTCCGAGGCCCGTCATAAAAAATCCGCAGTCCTGGTAGAGCTTGGCGCCAAGGGGGATTGGGACATACGCCTCATTCCTCTTGAGCCCCTTCGTGATATGCGGCGCATCTGGGGGCCGCTGGAGCAATTACTAAAGGCAGGCAGGGAGGATGGGGGAATCCGGGATTATATTCATGCAACCCTCACCGACGAGGAGGAAATCTACGATGCCGTAGGAAAGCTGCGGCGGGTTTACCCAAACCTTATGGCCCTGGAGTTTGACAACAGCCGCATCAACAGCTTTGCCAACGGCCCTGCCTATGGCCCTGCCAACGGCCCTGCCTATGGATCAAAGGAAGCCGGGGCGCTAAATATCTCTGAAGGTGAAGGGGGGCATAGCCCGGAGATTCTTTTTAGGGAGTTCTTTCAGCTTCAAAATGGCTATGACCTTTCTTTAGAGCAAAGGACGGTTATGGAGGAAATCCTTGAGCAAGCATCGGGAGGTGGCGCGTTATGAAGCCTGTAAAGCTGATTATGAGTGCCCTTGGCCCCTATGCGGATCGCACTGAGCTGGATTTTTCCTTGCTTGGCGGGCAGGGGCTGTTTCTTATTACCGGTGATACGGGAGCGGGGAAAACCACTCTCTTTGATGCCATTGCCTTTGCCCTTTTCGGTGAGGCCAGCGGAAGTGTGCGGACCGTGGATACCTTGCGAAGCGATTTTGCCCAGCCCGGTGTTAAAACCTTTGTGGAGCTTACCTTTCAGCACAGGGGGAAGACCTATGTGATAAACCGGAATCCCCGTTATGAGCGTCCCAAGAAAAGCGGAGAGGGCTTTACAACGGAAAATGCCGATGCAACCCTCCTTCTTCCCGACGGAACAGTGGTAAGCGGCTACAGGGATGTGACGTCCGGTGTTCAGGAGCTTCTGGGCATCCATTTCCGGCAATTTAAGCAGATAGCCATGATCGCCCAGGGTGAATTTCTTCAGCTTTTGCTTGCCGACAGCAAGGAACGGGGAGAAATTTTCCGGAGGGTGTTCAATACCGAATTCTATCAGATGGTTCAGCGACTTTTGAAGGACAGGGAAAGGGAAGCCCGAAAACATACCGAAAGCCTGGAACACAGCGTCCGGCAATATATGGCGGGTATAGCTCTGCCCGGGGACGGCTTGTCCCCGGATAAACCCTTTGAAACCGATCCGGAAAAGGTTGAACCTAAAGAAGTTCTGGATGGGCTGCGGGTCCTTGTTAAAAAGGACAGGTCCGCGCGGCAGGGCTTGAAGCAGAAGCTTGAAGGGCTGGATAAGGAGCTGGCGGACCAAATTGCTCTTATAACCCGGGCACAGTTTATAAATAAGGCCTTTGATGACCTGGAGTCGGCTGGTTTAGCCCAAAAGGCGCTCCAGGTAAGAGCGCAGGTCTATAATGAACAAAAAAAGCTTATTGGCGACGGGGAGAAGGCCCTTTATAAAGTGAGACCGCTGGAATTTGCGCTGGAAAAGGAAGAGGAAGAGCTAAAAGGTCTTGAAAAAAGTCTTGCCGCCTTGAAGTATGAAATTGAGGCAGCCATACCGGCTGTGGAAACGGCAGAAAAAGCCTTTATATGTGAACTGGAAAAAGAAGGGGAAAGGGAGGCTCTGGCCTCTTCCATCGATGGTCTTACCAGACTTTTACCCCGTTACGATGAGGCAAAGCATCTGGAAGATAAGGTGGAAAATCTTAATACTGTAGTAGAATCGCTAACCGACCGTATTGCGGCGCTGGCAGATGAAAAAGACGCGCTTTTCGATCATATGGAGCGCCTGCGGCAGGACTGGGAGGCTCTTTCACAGACAGCGGAGGAGCTGCTTGTCCTGGATAAGGAAGCTCAAAGACTTGAGGCTTGTAAAAATAACCTTGACGAACTGGCAGCATGCCTTAAAAGGGCCGAAGTGCTCCGTGAAGAAAGTGGCAAAGGCATGGCGGATTATGCTTTAAGGGAAGCCGAATACCAGGAGGCCTATGGGTTCTATGGCAAAAAGGAGGCGGCTTATTTCAGGGAACAAGCCGGGATACTGGCCGCCCAGCTGGAAGATGGAAAACCGTGTCCTGTTTGCGGTGCGATAGAGCATCCCCAAAAGGCCAGGCCATCTGTGGAAGCGCCGGATAAAGGGGAGCTGGACGACCTAAAGCAAAAGCTTGACAACACGCGGCAAAGCCTGCAAACGGCAAGCACACGTTCCGCTTCTTCCCTTACGGAAGCAAGACTGGCCTGGGAACAGGTTATTGAAAAAGCCTTGGCCCTTTTCCAGGAACAGGCGAAGCCTTATGAAAAGGAAGAGCTTAATGGACAAGTGCTGACATCACTTATTGATAAGGCCCTGGGTGAATGGCAAACCGCCAGGGAAACAAACAACGTAAAAATCCTTGAGCTAAACGAAAAGGAGCTGGTGAAAAGCCGGTGCCGGGAGCAGCTTCTTGCCCTGGAGGAAGCCTTGAAGGCCAATCTGGAGACTGCGGTTTCAAAAAAGGATGAAAAAAGCGGTATTTCATCTGAATTAGCTGCAAAGGAAGGGGAGCTAAAGGCATTAAAAGTACCATTGGAATATTCTGACAGATCCGAGGCCCAAAAAGCCTTAGCCGATTTTACCCGGAAGCTCAATACGATGAAGGGGGACTTTAAAACGGCTCAGGAAGCCTACCATAGCCTGAAAAGCAAATTGGATACGGATAAAGCCCTTCTGTCAGACCTGGAAAAGAGGCTGGAGAAAGGCGCCCTGTCACAAGCAAAGGCTGAGGCCGAATTTAAAGAAACCCTTTTGGAATCCGGCTTCATTAATATAGAAGCTTACTCCTCAGCACTTCTTGACGAAGGGGAATTAAAGGAGCTTAACGCCCTTGTTCGGGCCTATGAGGATGAGGTAAGGACGGTTGAGCAAACCCTTTCCCGGCTGCTTTCGGAAACGGAGAACAAGGTGAGGCAGGATGCGGAAGGACTTATAGCTATAAGGCAGGGGCTTGAGCAAAAAAAGTCTTCCGCCGAAGAAGAGCTTCAGATAATCTCCGCCCGTCTGGGAGCCAATGAGCCGATTGAAAAAGCTCTGGCTGGGGCTCTTGCCGACGCTGAAAAACAGCAGCGGCTTTACCTTGTATTAAGCCATCTGTCAAAAACGGCCAACGGAGAGCTTGCCGGGAAGCAGAAGCTGGCTTTCGAGCAGTATGTCCAGGTTGCGTACTTTAACCGTATTCTTAACGAAGCCAACAGCCGTTTAAAGCGAATGACCAACGGCCGCTATGAATTGCAGCGCAGGGAGGAGGCTCTGGATATCCGCTCCCAGACAGGCCTGGAAATCGACGTGCTGGATTATTATACGGGCCGCACCCGCACGGTTAAATCCCTGTCCGGCGGCGAATCCTTCAAAGCCTCCCTGGCTTTGGCATTAGGGCTGTCCGATGTTATTCAGAGACATGCGGGAGGCGTAGAAATCGACACCCTGTTTATAGACGAAGGCTTTGGCTCCCTGGATACCGAATCCCTGGATCAGGCGGTTCAAACCCTTTTGGGACTGGCGGCAGGGGACAGGCTGGTGGGGATTATCTCCCATGTCAGTGAGCTGAAAGAGCAAATTGAACGGCAGATTATCATAAAAAAAAGCAGCGGGGGCAGCCGTATCAGCATGAAGCTGGAGTAAATCCCGGCAGCTTATGTCACCGTTTATACTTACCCTTCTGAAAGAGAGGTTGGATAATGAAATTACTCTGGCGTGTGGCCAAGGAAGCAAAAAAATACAGGGGACTTTTAATTATAGGGGCCTTGTCCACCCTGATGCTCACCGCATTAAACTTAATTGCC
>JAFADM010000182.1 GCA_023424865.1 Bacillota bacterium
GGGGGACGAAAGAGATGAAATATTGCGGTAAATGCAAGGTTACGGTAAAAAGCGGAACGGCTCGGTGCCCGCTTTGCCAGAATAATCTTGAAGGCGAGGCGGAGGCAGAGGCTTATCCTGTGCTGCCAACCCTGTACAAGCAGTATGCGCTTTTTTTCAAGCTTCTGATACTGGCAACGGTATCGGCGGGCGTTATATCGGTGGCCATTAACCTTATTCTGCCTCAAACCGGCTATTGGTCCCTTTTTGCCGTTTTGGGAATAGCCTGCTTCTGGATTACCCTGGCGGTGGTTTACAGAAGGAAAAACAATATACCCCATATTATAACCAACCAGGTTATGGTGCTTTCCATTTTCAGTGTGGGCTGGGATTATCTTACGGGCTGGCGGGGCTGGTCCCTGGACTATGTCATTCCCCTTACCTGTGTGGGAGCCATGGTGGTGCTGGCTGTGGTGGCCAAGGTGATGCACCTTCCTGCCGGGGATTATATCGCCGCCCTGTTTGTTGATATCGCCTTTGGCATTGTTCCTATTGTCTTTTATTTGCTGGGTATGATTAACGTGGCTATTCCGTCCATACTGTGCATTGCCTTAAGCCTCATATCCCTGGTAGGACTTATTCTTTTTGAAGGAAAGAACATGCGCCTGGAGCTTATAAAAAGGCTTCATATGTAGTTCATATGGAGCTTTATATACATGTATCTATTTATATGTAACCTCTATAACCTCATATACGGCTACAGTTACAGGTACTGATGCAATTACAGGTACTGCTACAGGTACAGGTACTGATGCAATTACAGTTATGGCTACAGGTACAGGTACTGCTACAGTTACAGTTATGGCTACAGCATTATATTCAACTTTATATTCAGCAAACAGCCTATTTAGGAAGGATGCCTTTTTCAACCATGAATTTTATGGCATCCAGCCACACATCGTCGGGAAAATAAGGAGCCTTGCTTTTACGTTGGGTATAAAGCCTGTCCGCCTCCAGCAAAAGCTCTGCAAAGTAATTGCGTCCGTCATCCTGAGTTTTAATTAAAAGCTGGGTCCAGTGGGTTGTCCGGGGGTTATCAAGCAGACCATGGGAATGAAGAGCCTCTACGGCCTTATCTCTGTCGTAATCCGCAGTAAGAATTCGAACCTCACCCTTGCCGTCCTTCCATTCCAAAAGGGCGTATTCGGCGGCAAAACGGCCTACATAGCTGCCTCCTATGGAACCGGGATTTATAAGAAGCCGTTTTTCGTCCTGAAGGATACCGGGGGAATGGGTGTGGCCTACGACAAACACGGTCCAGGGGGCATCCCAGAACTGGGCTTCGGTGCGGTAGTAGGAGCGGACAATTTCCATATGCTCCTTTGCTTTCGCCCAGTGATAGTTCTTTTGCGGAATGCGGTGTGTCATGTGAAGGGTGTTTTTATCGTCGAGGGGAAGAAGCAGGGAAGGCGGCAGAGTCTGTAAAAAGGCTAAGTCCTCCGGTGTGATTCTGTCGTAAATATATTGAAGAAGGCTTGTCTGATAATAGTCGCCCCAATCCTGATGCTCTTTATTATGATAGTCTAGGATAAGCTCGTCCCGGTTGCCACGGACAATGTAAGGCGTGAGCTCCTTTGCTCTCTTTAGCACCCTGGAGGTAAGGGGATAATCGGTAATAAGATCCCCCGCGATGAGAAATTTTTCGGCTCCCTGGCTTTTAGCGTGCTTTATGGCGGCCTCAAAGGCAATGTCGTTTCCATGTATATCAGAGAAAATGGCAATAATCAAAGTTTTAGCCTCTCAATGCTTTTACTCTTATTTTATGGCAGTGAGGGGCTCTTTTCAAGGTGCAACAGCATATACCTAATGTCATTTAAAAATAGATAAATATGGATACATTTGCTTTTTAAGTGGTACATAATGAGTAGCAGCCAAATGTGCTTTTAAGGAAGACAACCCACTTTTATCTAAATTATAAAATTTCAAATGTGAGGTAAGGATGCACAAGGAAAACATTGTACCAATTCTGGATTACTATATCGACTATGAGTTTCAGACACGAATGATGGAAAATTCCATAAAGGGCAAGGGATTTGATAACCCTCTCGATATATTTGGAAACGGAAAGAAAATAAGTCACATTATCACGAATAAAAAAACGGATGCCGTATGGGACAAGCTCGGTAATCTTATAAAAGATAAGAAAAGTGAACCCTATAAAAATGAGAAGGATAACAAAGAAAAAATCAGGCGCCTTTTTGTAAAGGAAAAGATAAATAAAAATGAGGCTCAGGAGGATGCTGACGTCTATTCGGACATTGACGCCTATGCTGACACTCATGTACAGATAGATGCTTTTATCAATCTTTTTGAATTTTATAATGCCGGTAATAAAAAGGAGCTTGCTGAATACATAAGAAGTCTGATGAAAAGCGATAAAATAACCGTATGCTACCCTATTTTTGAAAACGATAAGGTTAAAAGACCGGTGATAACGTTCAACTGCATGTTGGAGGAGGATGACTTCATCGTTTGCGAATACTATATGAATAAAGAATGTCTGCTTATCCTTTTAGCTTATATAGAGGAGTGTTCCTCCAAAGAAATTGAGCTTGATCCTGAAGATCGGTTTCTTAATTTGTTTAAAAAGGTGAACAGCATTGAGAACCGTAGTATTCAAGGCATTATTAAGATAATTGACGATGAAATAATCAAGGATTATCCCAACGACAAAATAAAGTCCATCCATGAGTTTAGGGTTTATGAAGGCTGGAGGCAACTAAACAGGCTGTTTATAACTGCGGAAACTTTAAATGAGCTTACTCCACCTGCTTTTAAGGAAGAGATACAAATCTGCAAGGAGAACTTTAAAAACAACGGCTGTTTGCCACCGTTGCTGGAAAAATACATTCTGGGCAATGAAGAAAGCGTTTCCTTTAATACTGTAGCTAAAGGCTTTCGGTTTCATTATGGCAGCTACAGTGATAAATACCCTATAAACGAAAAGCAGTGGGATATCGTGACTGCCGCAAGCAGGAGAGAGCTTCTTGCTGTGGACGGGCCTCCGGGTACAGGTAAAACCACCTTACTCAAGGAGCTGATAGCAGATAATATCACCCTTAAGGCCAAGGCCTTAACCGATGTATGGGATGGGGAATGGAAACAGGCTGCCAAGGGCGTCCTGATAAGCCCTTTAGGCGGGCAGAATCCCTATTCTATAGTGGTGACCAGTACTAATAACATGGCGGTTGACAATATTGGTATTGAATTACTGAAAGAAATCCCGTACTTCTCAAGATTCCTTGGTGATGAAGAAAATAAAGGCATGCTGTGCGCTAAGCTCGGCAGAAAAGATAATGTTACTGCCTTTTATGAGGGACAATTTCATAGCTTGATTCATGGGCTGAATGCTATTAAGGAAGAAGCCCTGGAAGAAGTCTTGGAAGAGACCCTGGATGTGACTCTGGATGAGACAGTCGTTGATGAGTTCAAAGTCTTGTGGAAGGAAGCCGAAGCCATTAAAAAGGCTGTTTCCGAGTTTGTTTTCAGGCATGAGGAAGTATGCGAGCTGTTCGGGGTTGAAAAAGCTCCTGTTGAAATTACTGAGACCATTGAAACGGAGCTGACCGGGAGCATCGAAAAAGCAGTCGGGGATTTAGCTTTTGAGGAGGACAGGGAAAAGACCTTGTCTCAGGCGATTGATACTATCAATAAGCAATTAAGCGATTTTGAAAGTGAGAAAGATAATTTAAATAAGAGCATCAGCCAATATGAAGAGAATATAAAGGCCCTCTATACCGTTTTAGAGGAGTATCTGGCAAAGTCCAGGCTTGGTGTGATTAAAAGCCTTATGAAGCTTGCTTCAAAAAACTGGAGGGCCTTTTTTCATGAATACCCGTCTGAGGCCTATATACGGCATAAAATAGAGGGGTTATCTGACAGAAAGAACCGATGCCTCGATGAGGTGGAAAGAATACAAAGAGAGGAAATAGGTTTAAAAAAAGAGCAGAGGGGCCATCAGGAGGAGAAGGAAGCTGTAATAATAAATCGTGAAGCTTTAAAGAATCAGCTTTTAGTTTTTAAAGATAAATTCGACTTAATAAGCCAATATAAGGTCTTTTGCAATGAAGTGGAAAATCTATTGGGCATAAAGGATATAGCCAGTGAAAGCTTATACCGCTTAGTCAATTGTGAAAAGGTTTTCCAATTGCGAAAAAAACTATTTGATAAAGGCATCGAAGTAACTGAGCTGTATGTTATAAAAAACAGGAAGAATATTTTGAATAATCTGGACAGCATCCTTAAACGGTCAAATAATACTCTCAAATGGTGCCAGCCTTTTTTTAGCTCCCGGCATTCCTATTCGGAGAGCTGGAGGGAAGCCATTTTGGCACTCTGGGAAACCTTCTTTATCTGTTTTCCGGTTATAACAACCACACTTCATTCCTTTAAAAAAGATATGCTCCAGCTTCTGCCGGGACTGGTTGATTTACTCATGGTTGATGAAGCAGGGCAAATACTGCCCCATTATTTGTGTGCGCCCCTTTACCGGTCCAAAAGAGCTGTCATCGTTGGCGATATCCATCAATTGGAGCCTATCCGGTTACTGAAAACCAATTTAATTGCCTGCTCCGAGGTTCCGGAGGAAATACAAAGCAAGGTTTGTATAGAGAATAACAGTGCTCAAAACTATTCGGATAACCATTCCGATATTTTCGAGCTGAAGGACGGTATTAGGACAGGCATCGTTCTTAACGAGCATAGAAGATGCGAAAATAACATTATGCGGTTTTCAAATAAATATATCTATCAGGATAAGCTTGTCATTATTAACCCGGACGACAATGACAAATTGTATGGAAGCAATCTTGTTGCCTTTGATGTAAGAGGGATAAAGGAAAAAGGCCATAGTAACAGGCTTGAAATTTATGCTTGTAAAAAGATTGTCCAGCAATTTAAAGAGAAATACGGGGATGAAATTGTAAAGCAAATCGCAATCATTTCGCCGTTCAGTAATCAGGTTAGGGAATTGAAAAAAGAGCTGCCCGGCATAGAAATAGGCTCCGTACATACCTTCCAGGGTAAGGAAAAGGACTTTGTCATTTTTTCAACGGTTATTGACGCTTCCGGGGGCAAAAACAGTATGCTGTCTGAGTTTATCGGACAAAAAGCCAATCTTTTGAATGTTTCCTTTTCAAGAGCTAAGAAGCAATTTATTCTTATGGGGAATTTAGAGCAAATAGGCATGGGAAGCCTGTTTTTGAAAAAAGCGCTGGATACCATTCGTGAATGGGGAAAGGTCTATAGCTTTTTCGATTCGGAATTGAATTTATGCGATTTATCGGAGAAAGAAGCTGAAAACTGGAAAAGTGCTCTTCTTGTACTGGCGGCTGAGGATGAATCGGCTGTTGATGCCAATAGTGAATTGTACAAGTTCATGGAAATAAATTGTCCGAAAAGAATTCTCATTGGCCCTGCCAGACATTATGCCTTATTAAAAGCGGTTATTCCGTTGGCGAAGAAAAGCATTTGTATTTTTTCACCTTGGATCTCGGATTATGTTGTGGATGAGAGCTTTATGGAAATAGTTACGGATGCTGCTGCACGTAAGGTAGAAATAAATATTTGCTTTGGCTATAGGGGCAAAAAAAGCGATCTGGCGGATGAAAAAAGCATCGAAAATGCTATAATTGAAAATAAGGGCTTTTGGACCGACAAAGAGCAACTTGCGAAAGCCATTTATAAGATGAACGCCCTTGAAGGAGTAAAAATTGTCCATGCACCGCCCATGCACACCAAGCTTTTAATGGTTGACGGGAGCTATCTGGTTATAGGATCCCACAACTGGCTTCAAAACAGCGGAAAAAGCAATAGTAATGAGCTTAGTGAGTTGAGCACTGTTGTAACCCATTCCCATTCGATAGTGTATGTGACGGAACGTTTTTTTAATGTATTTAGCTAACATATTCTAACTATGCTATTAACTATCCTATTAACTGATCTATTAAAAATATTAGTTGAAATAAGTTGAACAAAAGGAATTGAAACGATGACAGTGAATAGCCCCCAATTATCAAAAGAGCCCTTTTATGTAGAGAACTTTACACGTTATGTTCAGGATTTTCTTATGGAGGAAAGGCCTGTAGCCGGTATTAAAGGCTGTGATATCGTTGCCGATGGTGAAGATTTTCACAAAATAGAAATTCAAAAAAGCGAGCTTATAAATGGCACCTTTCATGACTGCCATTTTGAAAACGCCTCCTTTATCGATGTGGTTTTTAAGTCCTGTGATTTTTCAAACAGCAAATTTAC
>JAFADM010000301.1 GCA_023424865.1 Bacillota bacterium
CCAGCAGACCATCATCCGGAAGGACAGCTATTATGTCCGCTCCATGCAGGGGGTAACTACCGAATATAATCCCACGGAGGGCGTTCCTGCCGAGGGTGAGCTTTCCGGACCCTATCATATTCAGATAGGTGCCGCCAGGCAGGATTACGCTTCTGCAAAAACCGTTGCGGATATAGTGGTGAATTCAGGTATTGCCGCATACCCCGTTTTTGATAACGGCTGGTATGTGTGGACAGGCTTTTATGCCGATTCGGCAAAAGCGGAAGCCGCTATTCCAAACCTTACAACCCAATTGGGCACCGCCGACTTAACCGTGGTCAATCCCTCTTCATCAAGGATAATTATCTATAACGCCTCCTTTCAGCCAAAGCTTATTTACAGCAATCCCTCCTCGCCCCTGACTGCAAAGCCTAACGGGACGGCTAATCCTGCGGTCTTTTCGGTTAATGGCAAGGGCTATAGGGGTGAAATGGAGTTCAGACGTTTTACCGACAGCGATATGACGGTTATAAATATCCTGAATCTGGAACAATACCTTTATGGTGTGGTTCCCAGTGAAATCGGCGCTTCATCGCCTGCCGAAGCATTGAAGGCTCAGGCAGTGGCAGCGCGCACCTATACCTATGCCAGCATAAACCGATACTCAAAGTGGTGCTTTGATGTTGTCAATACGGTGGATTCCCAGGTTTACGGAGGCTACGATGTGGAGCAGGCCTCCAGCAACGCCGCGGTGGATCAAACCAAGGGCATAAAGGTTTTGTACAACGGCAGCCTGGCTTCTTTATTTTACTACAGCTCCAGCGGCGGAATGACTGAGGATAATATCAACGTATGGGGAACACCACTTTCATATCTTACAAGCGTGGTTGACCCCTACGAGGCGGGAACCTCTTACAACTACACCTGGCAGCGGGTTTATACGGCGGAGGATATCCGCAAGAAGCTTCTCAGCAGCAATGTGGATTTAGGACAAATCATATCCATGACCGCCGAGGAGTACACGGCTGCCGGTCGGGTAAACAAGCTTAAAATTGTTGGCAGCACCGGTTCCATCACTTATAACCGTGAGGATATAAGGCGAATTCTTGCCGATGCCAACGGTACCTATCTTCCCAGCCGCATGTTTACCATTACTACCTCTGGAAGCGGCGGACAGGCAACCTCCGGTTCAACCTCCGTGGCAACCTCTGAGGGAATTTTATCCGGCATCGCACTGGACGGCAAAAAAGTGCTTTCTTCAGGGGGCTCTTCGGTGCTTTCGTCAGGCAGCGGAACCCTATCCGCCATTGGCTCCAACAATACCAAGGGTAGCATTGGAGGCGGTGTGCCCGCCGGAAGCTATTTATTGAGCGGAAAGGGCTGGGGGCATGGGGTCGGTATGAGCCAGGAGGGAGCAAAGGGCCTTGCAAGAAACGGTTATACCTACGATCAGATATTGAAGCATTATTTCACAGGTGTTACTATAGAGTAGCCGGGCTTACTGAAATGCTGCATTTAAAACATTTCACTAAAGCCGCTTTACCCCCGAGCCCATGGTTAGAGGTGCCAAAATAACTTTTTTGGTGATTCTGAGCTATAAGGTGCGAAGGGTAAGCTTTTCTTTTAGAAACCAAATCGCCCGGAAGATAAAGGAGAAATGGAATTTATGGTATGGGCCATCCTGATCGCTTTGCTAATCGGCCTGGATCAGGCAAGCAAGATCTTTATTTACGCAGAACGGGTATCGTTCGAGCATATGGAAATCATCAAGGATTTCTTTTATCTGACTTATCTGGAAAACAGAGGGGCGGCTTTTAGCATGCTTCAAAATTTTCGTCCCTTTTTTCTTATCATGACCCCCGTTGCGGTGGGCGTAATGATTTATTTCTTCCAAAGGCAGAAGCACAGCCTTGCCCGTATTGCCTTAAGCCTTTTAATTGCAGGTGCTCTGGGTAATTTTATCGATCGCCTGCTGCGCGGTTTCGTGGTGGACTTTTTTCATTTTTATCCCTTCGGATATGATTTTGCGGTATTTAACGTAGCCGACATTTTTGTTACCGTAGGCGTTGCTCTTTTAGTGATATACATTTTGTTTATCTACAAGGAGCCTGTGCACAAGGTGTCGGCTCCCATAAAGGATAAGCCGCCCAAGGGGGCATTTCACTGAGCATTATGGAAGAAAGGGAAGTTTTTCATTTACAGGTAGATGGTGAAAATGAGGGTAGGCGTCTGGATGCCTACCTTTCCGATTGTCTTTCGAATTTTACCAGAAGCCGAATACAGTCTCTCATTGAAGACGGGCAGATAACCGTGGGCGGACAAAAGACAAAGGCAGGCTTAAAAATCCGCTCAGGCATGAGCATACAGGTTTCCATACCTGAGCCGGTGCCTCTCATGCTTGAACCTCAGGACATTCCCCTTGATATCATTTATGAGGACAAGGATATCATCGTCATCAACAAGCAGAAGGATCTGGTTGTTCATCCCGCGGCGGGAAACTGGGACGGAACCCTTGTCAATGCGCTCCTGAAGCATTGTGGAGACTCTCTGTCGGATATTAACGGCGTGGTGCGTCCCGGCATTGTCCACCGTATCGATAAGGACACAACAGGCCTTTTAGTGGTTGCCAAGAACAACACCGCCCATCAAAAGCTGTCTGAGGCATTAAAGGTCCATGAGGTGGAAAGAACCTATGAAGCCATTGTGGACGGTATCCTGAAGCAGGACGAGGGTACAGTGTCCGCAGCAATTGGACGTCACCCAACCGACAGAAAGAAAATGGCGGCCGGCGTTAAAAACGGACGTCCTGCCGTAACCCATTTTACCGTATTGGAACGGCTTAAGGGCTACACTCATGTACGCTTGGAGCTGGAGACAGGCAGAACCCACCAGATTCGTGTTCATATGGCTAAACTGGGTCATCCGGTTACAGGAGATATGGTGTACGGCAAAAAATGCCCTAAAATGAACACGGAAGGCCAGGTGCTCCATGCGCGTTTTCTAAAATTGATTCACCCCTCAACCGGTCAGGCTGTAAGCTTTGAGGCACCCTTGCCCGACTATTTCAAAAAGCTGCTGGCTTTGCTGCGCTAAAAACGGCATAAATAGGCAAAATAGTGCCAAATAATCATGGACATGCCGTTGGCAATATTATATAATTCTTTTTGACTACTTTGAGAGGTGATAAGATGGCGAACCAGCATGTTTCGTTCGTTGTAGAAGGAATGGCATCCGAGGACGAAGCCGAATGTATTAAATCATCCTTGACGAATCTGAATGGTGTATATGAAGTTTACGTTGACATCACAGCCCGGCGCGTAGCTGTTGAGTATGACGGTGAAAGGCTGGATATACAAACACTGAGAGGAAAATTAGAGGACAGCGGCTGCAAGGTAAGGTAGCTGTTAAAAGAGTACATAACATTGTAATGCCTGTCTGGTTGACGGGCATTATTGCTTTAGTAGCCTGGCCATTTGCGTGAGCAAATCCGGCTCGAAGGAAGGGGCGATGCCCCCGAGCTTTGATATGCAGAACACTTTTATAAGACAGGAATGAGACATTGCTCATGCTTCTTATCTGATAAATAGAAAGAATAAAGGTTGGAGGTGTCTTTATGCATTTACTTGGTAATCTCATCTGGCTTCTGTGCGGAGGCCTGATTGGAGGTATTTTATGGTTTGTAGCCGGTATATTATGCTGCTTAACTGTTGTTGGAATTCCCTTTGGGCTTCAATGCTTTAAAATGGCTTCGTTTGTTTTCTTCCCCTTTGGCAAGCAGGTTGATACAGGAGGCTTCGGCCTTGGAGGTCTTGTTGGCAATATACTCTGGCTTCTTCTGCTGGGATGGGAGCTTTTCGTGTTCCATCTGATTTTTGGAGTAATACTTTGCCTCACCTTAATTGGCATCCCCTTCGGAAAACAGCATTTTAAGCTTGCAATGCTATCCTTTGCGCCTTTTGGGGCAAGAATAACCGTACAAAGCTGGATATAGGAGAGAATTTGATTTGATTGGCATAATGGGAGGAACCTTTAATCCTGTTCACAATGGTCATTTATTGCTGTGTGAAAAAATACGAGAGGAATTCGAGCTGGACAAAATACTTTTCATGCCGGCAAAAAATCCCCCGCACAAGCTGGATCTCAGTATTATCTGCAGCGAGCACCGCATGATGATGACAAAAATCGCAACCCGGAGCAACCCTTTTTTTGAGGTGAGCGATATTGAAATGAAGCGTACCGGAGCATCCTACACAGTGGATACCTTAAGCGGCCTTAAGGAGCTCTATGGTCCTGAAACTCAGTTTGCCCTTATTATTGGCGCCGATTCCATGGTCCAGTTTCATTCCTGGAAGGATTATCGAATCATCCAATCCATGGCCGCGCTTCTTGTGGCCAAACGTCCCGAAACAGACAGCCGTGAGCTTGATCAATGCATAAAGGACAGGCTGGAGGAAGGTGGACGTATTTATTTGGCTAAAGCGGAAGCGATGGATTATTCCTCAACGGAGATAAGGGAGCGTGTTGCAAGAGGGCAATCCATCCGTTATCAGGTGCCGGAAGAGGTAGAGAGCTATATTTACTCCAATAATCTTTACCGCGTCGGGCCATAATCCGGGGGGTATAGGGATGGTATTGGAGGAAATAACACAAAAACTCAAACGGGTGCTGGATAAGCAGCGTTACGAGCATTCACTGGGAGTCATGGAAACGAGTGAAGTGCTGGCCCGACGTTATGGCGAGAATCCGGAAAAGGCCGCCCTGGCGGGCCTTTTGCATGATTGCGGCAAAAATTACAAAGGGGAGCCTGCTAAGCTTTATATGGAAAAGGCAGGGCTTTCCGTGGACTGGGTGGAGCGCATCAATACCCGGCTTCTCCATGGGCCTATTGGGGCCCATCTCGCCCAAACCCTTTATGGGATTGAGGATGAGGCTATTTTAAATGCGGTGCGATGGCATACGACAGGGCGCGCAGGTATGTCTTTGCTGGAAAAAATTGTTTTTGTTGCCGACTATATTGAACCCAACCGAAAGCTTGAAGATATTGAACAAATGAGAAAAGCGGCACTGGAAAGCCTGGAGCTCTGCATGGTGCTGTGCTGTGACAGCACAATACGCTATGTGATGAAAAAGGGAGCCATGCTCCATCCCAGAACAGTGGAAACCCGCAATGAAAGTCTTCTCTTAATTAAGGAGAAAGCACATTAATGGATTGGCATATGTTTCAATACGACCCCTTTTATATGCTGAATATTGCCGTTCGTTTACTGGTTTCCTGTATTCTTGGAGGAATTATCGGTTTCGAACGGGAATATTCTCATCATAGACCGGCGGGATTTAGAACCCATATACTGGTAAGTTTAGGGGCATGTCTGGCTATGATTGTTTCTCAGTTTGCCTCGGATTCCCTTAAGGGCGATTTAACCATCGATCCCACCCGTATCGGAGCCCAGGTGGTAAGCGGTATAGGCTTTCTGGGCGCAGGAGCCATAATACGCCACGGTCTGTCTGTGAAAGGCCTTACGACGGCTGCCAGCCTGTGGACGGTTGCCTGTGTCGGCCTGGCCTGCGGCATTGGTTTTTACGCAGGGGCTGTGTTGGCTACAATCCTCATATGGGCTATACTCATGTACCTGAAAAATGTCAAGGAACGTTTTAAAGGCGAGGAAAAGCCTATTGTATTGGAAATTGAAGCAGAGAACAGCACTGAAATGACAGACAGTATAAACATGAAGCTAAAAAAATTTGATATGATTATTAACAATGTGGAAATGAGTGTCTTCGATAACGGAAACAGCCTGAGAATCAGCTATGTCATTGGGGCCTCCTCAAATGCTCCAAGGCCGGAAAGCTTCGTTTCCGATATGATGGCACTAAAAGGCATAAAAAAAGTTACTTATTCCGGAGATTAAAGACTGCCAAAGGCAGGTATATAATATAAGCATGATCGTTTTCCGGTTTGACCGTAATGCGAGATGCGGAGAGGAGCTGCTCCTTTGAACGATTTAGAGAATAAAAACGAAGGACAAAACTTGGGAACCGATGACATTCGGTCCTCAGAGGAGGAAAACATGGTTTTTGACGAGACACCGAAGGCAGATATCAACCTTGAGGTTTTTGAAAGTGAATCCATGAATGAAAGCGGCATCTT
>JAFADM010000315.1 GCA_023424865.1 Bacillota bacterium
TCCTCCCCTTTTTCACCAATAAGAAGCATGGAAGGAAGGTAACTGACATAATAAAAGGGAAAGGCACGCATTACCAATTGAACATTCTCAGGTAAAAGCACCAAGGGTATCAGGGTTCCCGTAACAAAGGCTGTAAAATGGCTTTTTATCATTAAGAACAGGCCGATATCCTGAAATTTAAAGGTAAGGATGCCAAGAAAATAATTAAGCTGCACCATAAAGAACAAGCCCATAAGCACCAGAACTACTGCTGAGAGAATCACACCTCCATCCCGGGTATATATAAAAGGAATGCGAAAAAGCACCTGCCATAAGACGGCGGCCAGCAGGCTGAAAAGGAGATAAAAAGCGGTTACCCCCGCCGACTGGGCCATAAAGTATCCCTGGACATTGGCGGGTATCACCATGTATTTCGAGAAGGTGCCTCCCCTTATACGTCCACTTACCTCCCCGCTGACGCCATCCGACATTTCGATTTGGGAAAGAAAAGCGTTGACGACGTAATAAGCCAGCATGGTCTGGAAGGTAAAGCCGGCAACGGTTTCCCGTTGATTGTAAACGGCGCCCCAGAGAATATAGGCAAACAGTATTTTAGTAATGGTAAAAACCATTGTCATAGCCACGTCAAAGCGCCAGGCAATCTGTGCTTTAAAGCTTATTTTAATGATTTCCCAATATTTTTTCATGGTGCCACCGCCTTTGTATCCCTGTAAATACGCTCTACCACACTTCCGATTTCCTCCTCTTCAATGGAAATATCCCGGAGCTCAGGATACTCCATAAGCAGCTTCAGCACTACCTGAGCCTGCTCCTTAGGTATAAAAAAGATTAGCTTATACCCATTTTCTTCTACTATTTCGCATTCAGGAGGCAATGAAATTCGAATGTTATGCTCCAGTGAGAGAGTTATTTTTTTATATTTCTGATACCTTTCAAACAAGGCATCCGTCTCTCCGTCGTAGATTTTCTCACCGCTTTTTACAACCACGCAGCGCCTGCAAAGGCTTTTTATATCTTCCATATAGTGGGAGGTCAGTAAAATTGTCGTTCCCTTTGTTTTGTTCACCTCCTTTAAGAAGGAACGAACCTGCTTTTGTGCCACCGCATCCAAACCAATGGTCGGTTCATCAAGAAACAAAATTTTAGGATTATGAAGAAGAGCAACAATAAGCTCCATCTTCATCCTTTCGCCCAGGGATAAGGTTCTTACCTGTACATTGAGGTATTTGGACACATCAAACAAATCGGTAAAATAACTGATACTTCGCTTGTATTCCTCATCGGATATTCCGTACAGCTCCTTAAAGAGCAGAAAGGTATCCGATGGGGTAAGCTCAAAAAACAGCTGGCTTTTTTGACCCATAACCACTGCGTATTGTTTCTTAAACCCATTTTCCAATTTATTTGGGTAATACCCCATTACAGAAAGGGAGCCGGTGGTTGGTGCAATAATTCCTGTTAACATTTTAACAAGAGTTGTTTTTCCTGCTCCATTAGGCCCGATAAGCCCGACAAACTCCCCCTCTCCCACACTCAGGTCAAAGTTTGCCAGCGCGGTTTTTATGCTGTAATCACGCTTGAAAAGGGCTTTGACACTTCCCAAAAAGCCCGCTTCTTTCTCATAGCGGCGATAGGCTTTTGTCAAATTACAGGTTTCAATAATCATTTTTCAAATCTGCCTTTCTTCATCCATACCGAGGATTCATTCTTTTTGCATTTTCCATACAAAAAAAGCCTGCGAGAAAGGCCGCTCCATTAAAGCCAATGGACAGACCACCCCGCGGGCATGGATTTAACACAGAAGGTAAACGTATCCTCATGTGTCTTGGGTATGAGAAGAAAGTATCATCTCATGATTTCCATAAAGCAGTCTGTAAAGGTATATCCAAACAGACAAGGCCAATGCCTGCCTGAAAAGACGGCGCAACAATTGAAAACGGCCCCACCGCTTCAATGTTTTAAAGCGGTTTCACCGCTTTTCTATTGCAGCCTTTCTCAACGATTCAGTTGTTGAGCACCTCCACAGACAATACCGACATGAAAACCATCCTTTCCTTATTCCTTTTTCTTTCATCGTAGTGTTGAACCTTCTTAGTGTCAAGCATACAGAACAGAGTATAGGCTGTTCTTTCCCTCAACCGCGAGGAGTCACAGCAGCTTTCCTGCGGCAAACTCGGCATGGACAATAAAGGAAATGTGGGTAATCGCTGCAAAGCGCATAATGATTTGCGTCATGAAGCCAAAGCTTGAGGTTATGGCACTGTCCAGATAGCCGCGCATGTAGTCCTTCTCCGATACGTTTACAATGGCTGTTGACCATGCCTCCAATTCTTGTTTTGGATTTTCCAGAGAAAAGTACGACTTCGATTCATTTCCAGCCATCCCGACCTCTTTATTTACCCCCTTCAAGCCCATGGCATTTGTGGCGTCAAAAGCAATTATACCACCGGAAAAACGTTGCGCCATGGCGCTTACAAGAAGCTGAACCTGCTCCTTTTGGAAATAGTAGAACAGGCCTCCGGCCACAAAGACAATCCCATCCTGAGGCTTAAAGTCAATGGTATCAAACCAGGAGTAGTCATTGAGATTGCATACGACATTTTTTTCATGCTTACCCTTGGGTATATAGGCTTCTCTCAGAGGAATGACCTCCGCCATGTCCAGATTATACCAGGGATTTGTATCATTACCTATTTGGCGACGTAAAGTGGACAGCCCTGCCCCCAATTCTACCACGGCAGCTTTAGGATGGGCTTTTAAGTAATGATTAATCTCCCAGGCCAGATCATACTGGCGAACAATGGTGTTAAGCCAGGTGTATTCCATTTTGTAAATTCGCTTATCCGAA
The DNA here is from genome assembly GCA_023424865.1 of Bacillota bacterium. Next base: position 2,849 of record JAFADM010000315.1, read on the forward strand.
AAATCAAAGCCCAATGCTCTTATGATAGATTCGGCGTCCCTGTCGGGAAACAAATCCGGATAGCGGCGTGTTGCAAGCATACGCCCCCATAAAGGGATGCAAAGGGTATGCTGTACAGTATTTGTCTTTAATGATTCTGCGCCTGTTTCGCTCATAGCTTAACACCTCTCAGTTAGCCATTTCTAACTCTTTAGTATTTTTAAACCGCTCAACGAGCGGATTTCTATACAGGAACTTACTTTTAAACTTATTATAGGTGTGGCTTCATGAGGTGTCAAGCGTTGGATCAGGATAAACGAATACGAGAAGAGTTCCTACTGATACCCCTGTTTTTTATGCTATAGCGGCAGAAAAACCAAGCTGTTTTCCATCCTGCAGCAACCTTGCACCGGCGCTCTTCTTCATCTTCTCCTGCAGCAACCTTGCACCGGCGTTCTTCTTCATTTTCTCCTGCAGTAACTTCACGCTGGCGCATCCCAATTCATTAGCACCTCCATTGCTGTTCGGAATTAAATCCGTTATAATCGTATTACCCTTGGCATTGCCGTTATTCCAAGTAAAGCCGGCATACAATGACGCTATGGGGTTCACCAACGGAATGAAGAAAAGAGGACATTATGGAGCTTCAATTTAAAGAAAATGGCCTGACCCCTTCACTTTACAATGAACTGCGCACCATCGCCGGCTGGGGAGCTTATCCGGAAAATCAGGTTCAAATAGCTCTAAAAAACTCCCTGTGCACCCTAACCGCCTTTCATAATGATAAGGCCGTGGGTATCGGAAGAATAGTGGGCGACGGAGCCATTAATTTTTATATTCAGGATATTATTGTTCGGCCCGAATATCAGGGACAGGGCGTTGGTAAAGCCATCGTAGAAAAGCTGATGACCTATGCCCAGGCTAACGGCATACCCGGCACATCCCTGGCTTTGGGACTTTTTGCTGCCAAAGACAAGGAGGAATTCTATACAAAGCTTGGTTTTTCTCTTCGCCCCAATGAAAATCGGGGGGCAGGCATGGACATAAGCTTAGTAGCCGGAAAGGACAAAGCTTAAGCGCTTAAACCTTAGCTTTCCAAAGCTGCCATTAGGATTACAATGATTACAATAACAGTGTTGCATCTTTAAAGGAGCTCACAGCCAGAGTGCTTCACTTAAAACGCTTTGCCCGCGCAAATCTTCCACACAGACCATTTTAACAAGCAGCCAGGCCCGTTCCTCCTCCGAAAGCTCATGTATATTTTCTCCAGAACGGGTTCTGGCGAGCCTTTCGGTAATGGCTTCGATTGCCTCCATTTTATTTTGCGCAGCTGAGACTGCATCCTGCCAGGATTGTTTTTTTCTGCCAAGAGCTTTTATTAACTGGGTGCCGGTGGTTTCTCCCGCCATAATGCTTTTAATCTCCGACAGCGAAAAGCCCAAAGCTTTAAGCTCAATCAGGGCATTCATCTTTTGAACCTGATCCGCCGTATAATAGCGGTAGCCTGTGGCTTTATCCACCTTCACAGGCTTTATGATTTCCATTTTTTCATACAGGCGCATGGCCTTGGCCGACACATTAAAAAATGCCGCAATCTCCCCTATACGCATCAGTTGCTCTTCCATAACCCTTCCTCCTCCAGTGGAATGCCAAAGGTTTCGTTTATTCGCCTTAAGCCCGGCGCAGCCGCCCGGATATTAACCATACACGCGGCCAGCATCATGGTGCTTGAATACACACCACCCCGGTACTGAAAGGCAGCCGCCAGCTCCGGTAACGACAATAGGCTCTCCCCAGCGGCCATACTCATAAATGCAAGAACTGCCAGAAAACCTCCCATTCCGGCTATTGGGAACAGGCCTGCGTTTATAGCGTGAACCAGCCGAAGACGCAGGGACGCCCTTCGTAGGAGGCTGCTGCTTTTCTTAAACCGCTCCAAAAGCATGGGATAGGCATCATACAGCACCGCGGTCTCTTCACAGGCAGTAAGTGCGTTCATAGCCGACATATTCTCCGTTGTTGCTTCCCTGATTTTACCTGACAGGCAATCGGCTCTTTTTGCTAGGATGCTGCGGCTGAGAATAAGATAGGGCACTAAAAACAGCAGGGTCAGCACAAAAATCATGGAGCTGGACTTAAAAAGCAGAAAACCGGACACCATGAGATTTATGGGGGCAACAGCCCCATGAACTAAATGAAGGGGCTGGTTGAACAGACCTGATGCCTGTCTTACATCCGTATTCAGCCGGGTAAACCATTCTCCCGGCGTAATCCGGTCAAACTGCTCCGGAGATATCCGGCCTGCATGGGCCATAACCCTTTCTCTTATTTTCCCCGTCCATGTAACTCCATGAGAAGCGAAAATCGTCCACACCGTTCCATTGTATAAAAAAAGAAGGCCATTCACCAGGCCAAAAAAAAGACAAACCTTGAGAAGCTCCGATACACTCCCATGCTGCACGGCTTGAAAACCGGACATTAAGAAGGCGGCAAGGCAGATGTTAAGCATGGCATCAAAAGGGCACCGCAGAAGCACAAGCACAGCCATGGAGCCGGCCATGCCGGTTTTCCCGAAAAGCTTTTCAAGCTCACGCCGCATAAAGCCTTCCTCCTTCCAGCCGGTAGATACGGGTGCAGGCTTCCAGTGTTTCAATCTGGTGGGTAACATGGATGACAGCTTTACTCCGGGAAAGGTTTTTAAGCGCAGAAAGAACGGCTTTTCCGGTTTCCATGTCCAATGCGGAGGTTATTTCGTCCAAAAGGAGCACGGTCGCGTTCTTTGCCATTGCCCTGGCTATGGCAATCCGCTGGGCCTGCCCGCCGGATACCTTTTCTCCCCTGTGCCCCACAAAGGTCTCTTCCCTCTCAGGAAGCCCGGAAAGCCACGAAGTAAGCCGGGCAGCTTCCAAAGCTTCTTTGAATGTTTCGTCGCTCATGGGGTGGCCGCAGGTAATGTTCTCCCTTATGCTTGCGGGAAGCAGGGGGGCATTTTGCATAACCATAGCCACATGGTGCCGGATATACGCGGGCCTGGTTTCGCCTTCCACCTCCACCCTTCCTTCAAGAGGGGCATACAGACCTGCGGCTATTTTCAGCAAAGTGCTTTTGCCTTCCCCGCTGGCTCCTGTAATGCCTATGTATTCACCCGCTCCAACACTGAGCTGAATATCCTTAAGAACAGTCTTTTCCCCATAGGAAAAGCTTACGCCTTCCATAATAATGCCCATTCAGCACCGTCCTTTCTCAAGCAGAACAGCATTTTCAATACGCTTCAAATTGGCTGCAAAGCCTCTGAAAGCTGTCAGTCTTCCGGGGAGGTTCATGAAAACACCGGATACATTTCCTGATAAATTAATAAAGAGATACCATGTACCAAAGGCCATTCCCCCTTGAATAACCCGATAACCACCGTAGAGAAAAAGGAGCAGCAGCGGTAAAAATGAAAAAACAGCTGAAAGGGACATCAACCGGGCCCGTGTCGCTTCTTCGGCCCGGCTCATAGCGGTCCAGCCGTCAAGCTGCTTTCTGTAGCCTTTCATAACCAGGGGAAGGGCATCAAATATTTTTAACAATGGAAAAAGCCTTATAAAGGTATCCGCATGGGCATTTATTCCGGCATTAGCCTGCTGTCCCCCATGTACAGCCTTTGATATGGTTTTGCTTGACATAATGGAATAAATCAGAAGCAAAGGTATTGGAAGATGGGCGACCAGCGCCAGGCTTGAATCCAGGGAGAAGAGCCAGGTTAAATAGAGAAGGGAACGCAAAAGATCTTCTGCAAGGGGAAACAGGTTACCGTTTAAATACGACGATACCTCCGACAACTCGTTTATCATTCCGGACAAAAGCTCTCCCCTGTTTTTGGGCCCCTGCTCTCCGGCTTTATCCGATATAATATATCCGGCATAACCCATTCGCAAATCATGGGTAAAATTTTCGCAGGTTATGCCTGAAAACAGCGTGAACAGGCCGGTAAAGACTGAAACGGCAAAAATGGCAGATACCGCCGATAAAATAAGCGCCGGGGAAAAGAAAGCCTTTTCGTTCAATTGGTCTATAAAAATGGCCAGCCGGGAATTCCACCACAGGGAAGCACCTATGGACAGGAGGCTTGCCGCAAGCGTAAGCATAACCCAGCCTATCCTTTTATGAACCAGTCTCCACATGACAATCATACCTCCACCCCTTTCAGGAGCAAGTATAAACCATGTCCCTGGGACAGAGTCAAGAAGACTGTTGGCAATTTTAAGGCCTCGTGCTACACTGATGAGGTAATCTTTCCGCAATTTGAAACACAGAAAAAATAATACATTGTGAGGCAAAACCGATGCGTATGCTAGTGAAATTCTGGCCTTTTATTCTCCTGGTTATTTCCAACATTTTTATGACCTTTGCCTGGTACGGCAATCTTAAATTCAAAGGCAGCAATACCCCCTTGCCTCTCATTATTCTTATGAGCTGGGGTATTGCTTTTTTTGAGTACTGCTTTATGATTCCGGCCAACAGACTGGCCTCGAGAGATTTTGAGACCGCACAGCTCAAAATTATTCAGGAGGCCATTACCCTTGTGGTCTTTGGTTTCTTTTCAGTCCTTTACTTAAAAGAAGCCTTCCGTTGGAACTATGTTCTTTCATTTCTTTGCATTGTCGGTGCGGTATTTTTCGCTTTCAAAAAGTTTTAGAGGGAACCCTGTCCATAATCTCCTTTTGAAGCTCCGAAAGGAGTGCTTCAATGGCTGGAAGAGTTTCATTAAGCGGTACTTTGTGATTGTGCCTTTTATCCCTGGTAACAATTTCACAAACACCCTCCTCATGGTTGCGGGGGCTTACTACCACACGTACAGGTACCCCCAGCAGATCGGCATCGGAAAACATGACTCCGGCTCTTACCGCTCTGTCATCGTACACGACCTCAATTCCCCGCCTTTCCAAATCCTCATACAACGTATCGGCAAAGGCCTTCAGCTTTGGCTCATCAGCCCGGACACAGCAGAGGTGCACCTGCCAGGGCGCAATGGACACCGGCCAGACAGGGCCCAACGCATCATGACGGGCTTCGCAGACCGAGGCTGCAAGCCGTCCCACACCTATGCCGTAGCAGCCCATAACCGGGTGATGGGCCTCGCCGCTTTGGTCGGTATAGAGCATGTTCATGGCTTTGGAATACTTTGTTCCCAGCTGGAAAATGTTTCCTACTTCGATGCCACGGGACAAAGAAACAGTGGGATTCCCGCATTTGGGGCAGATGCCTCCGTTTTTAATTTTAGCCAGGTCCACATAGTCCACCTGCCCCATATCCCGTTCAATCCAAAGTCCTGTATAGTGGTGCTCCGGGATGTTGGCGCCACAGGATAAATTCCGGGCATCCTTAAGGGAGCGGTCATAGATAATCGTATAATCGCCCTTTAAGCCATAGGGCCCGATAAATCCCGGAAACAGGCCGCTTTCCTCGGTTATAACCCCAGGGTGAACTTCTTTTCCCAGTTGGCGGGTGAGCTTGGTTTCATTAACATCCAGATCACCTCTTATAAATACCAGTACAAATTCATCGTCTCCGGTCTGGTATACAACCGCTTTGCAGGAGCTTTCCAGAGGCGTGTCAAGAAATCCGCAGATGTCTTCAATGGTGTGAATATCCGGCGTGTAAACGAGCTTCAGCTCCTGCGCCTGAGCATTGTCATTATTAAACGTAATGCATTCGGCAGCCTCCACATTGGCACTGTAGCCGCATTGACTGCAAAGGGCAAGGGAATCCTCCCCCACCGGAGTTAAGAGCATGAATTCGTGAGAAACATTGCCTCCCATCATGCCTGAATCGGACTTGACATTGACAACCTCGGGAATGCCTGCCCTTGCAAAGATTCGTTCATAGGCCCTGAAGCACCGAGCATAATAAGCTTCCAAATCCTCCTGGGAGGTATGAAAGGAATAGGCGTCCTTCATGGTAAATTCTCTCACACGGATGAGCCCTCCCCTGGGACGGGCTTCGTCACGGAATTTGGTCTGGATTTGATAAATCATAAAAGGATATCGGGAATAGCTTTGACCGTATTCACGAACAAGGTGAACCGCAGCCTCTTCATGTGTCATACCCAGCACCAGTGGATTGCGGTTTCTATCCTTAAACCGGACAAGCTCGCTTCCCACACTTTCATATCTCCCCGATTCCTCCCAGAGAGATCCGGGCAAAACAACAGGAAACAGCACCTCCTGACCGTCGATGCCATCCATCTCCTCGCGGATGATTCCCTCAATTTTTCTTGAAATTCGGCGAAGGACAGTGTATTGGGAATAGATGCCGTTGGCCACATACTTCATATAACCCCCCCGGGTCATAAGGGCGTGGCTGTCAATGGCGCACTCCGACGGCCTTTCCTTAAATCTGTCGCCCACCAGCTTTTCCAATTTCATAATGAAAAACCTCCTTATCTCTTAAAAACTGCAACAAAAAAGCCCCGGGTTGATAAAATCAACTCAGGGCGAATGCTTTAATCCGCGGTACCACCTAAATTCAGAATACAAATACTCTGCACTTGCTACGGTACGAAGCGCATGAACGCTTGATACCTTTTCCTTTTAACGGCGGAACTCCGGTGAAATTCATGCAAAAAGCCATCCTTTCACAGCTCAAAGGTGGGTTCGCCGTTTTTTCATTAAAGACTTTCACCTGCCGTCTCCTCGCTGAAAAATCCAAAACGCCTACTAATCCTTCTCATAGCCTGCATATTCAGTTTCACATACTATACACCTGAAGAACCTCTCTGTCAACGATTAAATGCTGTTGATTTTTTCTTACGGTACCTGTATAAAAACAGTTGACATTTCCAACAGGTACCGGTACAATGATATCAACAGGTACCTGCACAATAAATATTTGTTAAAATCACAAGGAGGTATTCCCTATGAATCAAAACACCGAATTATACGAAAAACTCACAAAGCTCCAGTGGCTTTTACAGAAACAGCACCTTAAAAGTCATGCCTCAGTAGGCCCCATGGCCGACACAACCCGGGGCCAGGGCAGGATTTTGGCCGTGCTCAGAATGAAGGACGGAATCAGCACAAAGGACTTGTCTTATTTGCTGGGCATCCGGATTTCCTCTCTTAATGAGCTGCTGGCCAAGCTGGAGAAAAATGGCTATATCCTTCGTGAGCCCTCGGAAACCGATAAACGCATCATTCTCATTAAGCTTACACAAAAGGGCCGGGATGAGGAGGAGCCTGAGAAAGAGATTCCAGGGTTTTTAGCCTGCCTTTCCGACGAAGAACAAAAAAACCTCGGCGACTATCTTGATCGCATCATTGCCGCTTTGGAAGCAGAGCTTGGAACAGACGACGAGAAAGGCGATATGTTTGATTGGATGGAAGCCGCAAGAGAGCGTATGGGTGATGTCCACTTCAATAAACTGCTATCCATGTACCGCGGTGTGCACGGCATGAGAGGCGTGTTTGGCGGAAGACCCTTTGAGGACGGGTTCCCCGGATTTGGCCCTGACAGACACTTTGGCCATCCTCATTTTAAAGGACGGCATGATGACAGAAGAACATCCCCCTCTTCCAAAGATCCCAATGAACCGGAAAACAACGACTGAGGGGGTCCTTTAGGAACAGATCAGGCGCTGCCCTTCATCAAACGAAAGACAGCGCCTTTAACATAACACATCCCATTTTTAAGGAGGTATGAAACATGTTTTCAGTTTTAACTGCGATTGTCTATGCCATCAAATGGCTGTTTAATTCCAGGAAAGCGGCCTCAGGCCCGGTTTAACTAAAATCAAACCTTAAAACCCTTAATATTATCTAGGCTTTTTTATTTATCAATCAAAAACGCATTCTGTTGCTTAGGAATTTGGGGGATCCTATTCCGGGTTCTTTTCGGGATCCTTTTGCGTATCAATTTCCAGATTCGTTTCAGAATCCTTTTCAGGAGCTGCTTCTGGGGTTTCGTCTGCTACCTTTTCCTGTGTCCCTGACTTTACCTTCTTCCGATTGCTTCTGCTGAATTGATAACGGTCATACACCGTGAGCAGAATACTCATCACATACGCCTGGAGTACAATCATAAACAGCTCTTTAACCATTCTGGGTATCCAGAACACTACAAAGCCCATTTCACCCAGTCCGGGTATGAAAAGTTGTAAAATGAAGGTATTCAGTGTTGTGACGAGTATTCCGGGCAGTCCCACGGACAAAAGGAGTTTTAAGTAATAGCGATGTATTCCGGCATCAGGCATCTTCATACGAATGACTCTGTTTAAAAGGAGCAGCAGAATACCTAATACCGATATAACAACCAGCCCCAGAGCAAGGTAACCCTTGTTTTCGCCTATACCGTCAAGGGCTTTTGTGGTTGACAGGTTGGGAAAATAAATGGAACTGATTTGATTGAAAAGGCCTAAAGCTCCCACAAGTATGAAAAACACCCAAAAGCCTTTTAGAATATGTTTATTATCCGCTTTTTCAAGTCCCCGCCACATAAACCCGATGAGGACGCCGTCCAAAATAGCCGTTAAGGTAAGAAGGGGCAAAAACCCTCCCTCCGGCTTTAGCAGGAAGCCCAGAA
>JAFADM010000365.1 GCA_023424865.1 Bacillota bacterium
CCCCCTATTTTACTGGCAGTGGCCCTCAATTACGCCAAAAGCAAAATCTTCGGCAAAACCGTGCAAATGGTTACCTATATGCCCTACTTTATTTCAACGGTTTTAGTGGTGGGCATTGTATCCCAGATGCTATCCATAAATGGGCCGATTAATGCCATTATAAAGGACCTGGGCGGAGATGCCATCCAATTCATGGGAAAGCCCGCCTGGTTTAAAACCATTTATGTTTTTTCGGGCCTATGGCAGAGTACAGGCTATAACGCAGTAGTTTATCTGGCTGCACTGGCCGCTGTTTCTCCCGAGCTTCACGAGGCGGCCATTGTGGACGGCGCCAACATATGGCAGCGAATCCGTCATATTGACATTCCCAGCCTTATCCCCACAGCCGTTATCCTTCTTATTATGGCCTGCGGCAAGGTTCTGTCCGTAGGATACGAAAAAGTGCTGCTGATGCAAAACAGCCTGAATATCCAAAGCTCCGACATCATATCAACCTATGTCTACCGTATCGGTCTGGAATCCATGCAGTACAGCTATTCTACCGCCATCGGGCTTTTCCAGTCCCTTGTATCGCTTTTAATGCTTGTCATGGTTAACGCCATATCCAAGAGAGTGAACGAAACCAGTCTGTGGTAATGCCCATAGACGTTGTTCATAGAGGAATACCCAGAAAGGAGCATTCATCCCTAAAAGGGTTGAAGAAACGCCATATGCACAAACAAAAACACCTTGCACGGCCAAGCTTCGCGGACATGTCCTTCCATATTTTAAACACGATGATATTATTATTCTGCTTTCTTATCGTGTCCGTGCCGCTTATAAATATCATAGCACAGTCCTTAAGCTCCCCTGGCGACGTTATCGCCGGCAGAGTGGGTCTATGGCCCGTCAATTTTAATATAAACGCTTATAAGGAAGTTTTTGCATCCAGTCTTTTAATCGGGGGTTACTTTAACTCCATTCTCTATACCGTTGTAGGTACGGGCGTTAATATTCTTCTGACAGTCCTGGCCGCCTATCCCCTTTCCCGTCATGATTTTGCGGGAAGAGGCATTATGACGGGGTTATTTGTGTTTACCATGATTTTTACCGCCCCCCTCATTCCTACTTATTTAAACGTAAGGAGCCTGGGCCTTCTGGACTCCATCTGGGCCATGGTGCTGCCCGGAGCCATTTCGGTTTACAATATGATTATCGCCAGAACCTTTTTCCAAAACAGCATTCCGGGTGAAATGATTGAAGCCGCGGAGCTGGACGGGGCCAACGATATTCAGATTATGCTCCAACTGGTGCTTCCCCTTTCCAAATCCATTCTGGCCGTTCTGGTTTTATTCTACGCCGTCACCCACTGGAATGCCTATTTTGACGCCTTTATCTACCTGAGCTCAGAGAGTAAATTTCCTCTTCAGGTGGTATTGAGAAACGTCCTTGCCAATGCCACCCTCATTGAGCAAATGGCAAATATCTCGAACGAGCAAGCCTCACGGCTTGCCATGGTGGAAGTTTTAAAATACGCTATAATTGTATTTGGCAGTATTCCTGTTATCTGCCTGTACCCCTTTGTACAAAGACATTTTGTAAAGGGTGTTATGATAGGCTCTCTGAAAGGATGATTGATTATGGCTATTAACCGCTATGAACTTGTCTCCCGGCACAATCCGGTTTTAGAAGCGCTTGCCCCCCGCTCCCCTCTTTCGGTGGGAAACGGTGAATTTGCCTTTACAGCAGACGTAACGGGCCTGCAAAGCCTTTACGACGCTCATTTGGAAAAGGGGAGCATGCCTCTTTGCACCATGTCCCAATGGGGCTGGCATACTGAGCCGGATAAGGACGGGAAGCACTACACTCTTGAGGATGTGGATTTTACCGAGTATGACTGTCTGGGCAGAAAAGTGCACTATGCCGTGGAGAGGACTGAAAGAACCGGTCACATCTATGACTGGCTCCGTGTAAATCCCCACCGCCTGAACCTGGCAAAGATTGGATTAATCTGGGATAACCGTCCCATTGCTCCAAAGTCACTTTCCCATATCCGCCAGGAGCTTCACCTGTATACAGGTATTCTGGAAAGCCAATTTAAGATAAACGGCATTCCCGTAGTGGCAAAGGTATGCGTCCACCCCTTTCGGGATGTGCTTGCGGCAGAAATTACCTCGGAGGCCTTAAAAACAAACCGTCTGGCACTTCAGCTCCAACTCCCCTACGGCAATCCTGACATAACGGCTTCGGACTGGACCCGGGACAAGCTTCATACCACCAGGGCTACGGCTAAGTCAGAGGATGAACTGACCCTTTTGCATGAGCTCGACAGGGACGCCTATTATATCACTCTCTGTGGAGACAGCCTCGCCCAGGGCTATTCCGAGGACCCGGAGCAGCACGCCTTCCGTTTTAATGCCGATAAGGATAATTTTTTCTTTACCGCCGAATTCAGCCCAAAAAAGCCGGCAGCCGCCCCAGTGAACACGTCTGAAGCCTTTGCGGCTTGTGAAGCGTGGTGGAGGGACTTCTGGGAAAAAGGCGCTGCCATCCGCTTACGGGACAGTAAGGACGCACGGGCCTATGAGCTTGAAAGACGCATTATACTCTCCCAATATCTTTTGGCGGTGAATTCCGCAGGCTCCCTGCCTCCTCAGGAAACCGGGCTTATCTGCAACAGCTGGTACGGTAAATTCCACACGGAGATGCATCTCTGGCACAGCGCCCATTTCCCCCTGTGGAACAGGTCCTCCCTTTTGGAGCGCAGCCTTTCCTGGTATCGGGAGCATATTAAGGAGGCACAAACAAATGCGGCCCGCAACGGGTACGCCGGAGCACGCTGGCCTAAAATGGCGGCCTATGATGCCGTTGATTCGCCTTCAAAGGTAGCCACCGTTCTTATCTGGCAGCAGCCTCACATTTTATACATGCTGGAATTGTGCTTCAAGGCAGGAAACAGCACCGCTTTTCTTAAGGAGTACTGGGATACGGTGCGGGAGACGGCGGATTTTATGGCCAGCTTTGCCCAATGGGACAGTGAAACGGGGCGCTACATACTTCCCTCCCCCCTCATACCCGTCCAGGAGTCCCACCGCCCCAGAGACACGGTCAATCCTGCCTTTGAGCTGGAATACTGGCGGTTCGGGCTTAAAATTGCCCTGCTCTGGAGTGAACGGCTGGGCCTGAAGGCTCCCGAGTCCTGGTCCCAGGTCGTTGAGAAAATGGCTAAGATGTCCGAAAACAGCGACTTTTACCTGGCTCATGAAAAATGCCCTGAGACCTTTGAAAGGTTTAATAACGATCACCCCTCTATGGTAGGCACGCTGGGACTTTTGGACAGCGAACGTGTGGATCCGGAAAAAATGCGCAGAACCCTTCACAAAATTTTAGAATGCTGGAAATTTGAAACCTCCTGGGGCTGGGATTTCGCTATGCTGGCCATGACGGCGGTTCGGCTGGGCGAACCGGAAACAGCTGTTTCTGTTCTTATGAGGGATACTGTTAAGAACCAATATGAGGTTAACGGGAACAATCATCAGATTATTCGAAATGACCTGCCTGCCTATCTTCCGGGGAACGGCTCCCTGCTCCTTGCCATTCCTCTTATGGTAGCAGGCAACTGTGGGGGCTTTCCCAAAGATGGCTCCTGGAAGGTTGAAGCAGAGGGCTTTTTGGAATTCCCCGCTGTTTTGGGCGGCTGAGGTATCAGCCGCATTCCTGCCCTTATAGACTTACCCGTACTTTTAAATTCTACCGTGAAGCATCTCTCCTTAATACCGGTGTCCGATAAGCTTTGCCTATTCGGGCACCGGTATAGTGCCTTTAATTCGTATGATTCGTAATAGGAATGACAAGGGTGCTATGGAGTAAAGGTTGAATCCTAATGCTATATTTGGGATAATCAATACTTAAGGCAACAAGAGATGCAATTGAAGGTAATTTAAAGGAGAGGCAAAATGAGATCGCGATATCGTATTAAAAAGGTGTTCACAAGCCTGCTATGGTCCTATATGATTATGATTGCGCTGCCCAGCGTTTTTACTTTTTTAATGTATCGCCAGTCTCTTGATCTATCCACGGAAAGCTGCGTCAACGAAAGCCTTGTCGTTTTGAGACAGGCTATTTCAAGCTTTGACGAACGCCTCGATCTGATGGACAAGGCCTCCATGATGATGCTCTATGACATGGGCATCAAGGCCATGATGAATTATGAAAAGCCCCAGCCGGGGGACACCTCCATTTATAATTTTATGAAATTTTCCGACCGTTTGAGCGACAGGCTTGCCCTGGCCTCCGACGACATTACGGGCTACCGTATCTTTTTCAGAAATAACGAGCTGGTTTTCTACAATAATGTCATGACCACCAATTTAGAATTTTACTACAATAAAGCCATGAAATACGAAGCTATGGATTATGAAACATGGTACGACACCATGTTTTCAGCCACCACCCGAACACTTCTGCCCGCCTCAAAAATAAAAATGGCCGCCTCAACCGTTGAAGCCATTACTTACATCTATCCTATATCAAAGACTTTTTCCGGTGAAAACGGCGGTTTCGTTCATTTTCTTATTCCCAATTCCTATTTAGAAGGAATCACCAATTTTTCCAATATAGGTTCAGAAGGCATTTTCTATCTTTTAGATTCCAACGGAACTGTTCTAAGCACCCTGGGCACAAGTGAAGGACAGTCCCTGGATTATTCCAGGATAACGGGGAATGAAGGCTATTATCATGTGAATCACAACGGAAGCAAGCATATTGTCATTTATACCCGCTCCCAGCAAAGCAATCTTATCTTCGCTGTCTCTCTCCCCGATTCGGTTGTTATGTCAAAAGCCATAAGCACCCGCCGGCTGGCTTTAACCGCTATTATTGTCAGTATTCTGGTTGAGCTGCTGCTGTGCTTTTCCTTTTCCAGAAAAAATGCCACTCCCATTCATAATTTCGTGAAAAACCTGAGAATGCTTATTAAGGATGATTTGCACAAGCCGGCAAGGGTCAATGAATATGACTATCTAGAGCACAGCATCAACCATTTTATAAGCAACACACAATCCATGCATACTGCGCTGGAAGAAAAACGCAGCCTTGAGCGCAAGATGCTGCTGGATCAGCTCATCGAAGGGCGTTTCAGCGATAATTACCAGTTTTGGGGAGTGGCTTCGGAAATCGGCCTGAACCTTGAAGCCGGGGAATACGGTATGGCTGTCTTTGAAGAAAAAGTTGACACTTTGGAAATCCTTTCTTTTCTTGAGAAAGAAGGAAACCTTCCTTTTGACAGGGATTCGGTTTTGTATCATCGCTTCGAGCCCGGCTTTCTCATTGCTCTGTTTTGCTTCCAGATTAAGGATACAGCTGAAAATCAGCAAGCCATGCTGAGCAATATAAAACATATTAATGACCTTATTCACGAAAATTACGGCTTTTTCTGCTCTGCAGGCGCAGGAAAGCTTTATGAGGACATAGGGGACATCGGTTTTTCCTACAAGCAGGCCAAGTATTGCGCCGGGCTCCAGTCAGATGCCCGCACCGATTACATTCTGGCCTATGATAACATTTCTTCAAGTCAGAATGCTTTTTACTTCCCCCAGAAAGTAGAGAACAAGCTTGTAAACAGCGCTGTTCACTGGGAGGCCAAAGTTATCGAGGAAGCCTTCAGGGAGCTTGAGGAGGAAAACCTGATTAAGCGGCAGCTGTCCAAGCCCATGGAGGAAATTCTGACTAACGATATCATGGCTGCCTTATTAAGGGTTTATGAGAATACCGCTTTCTCAGATTTGGATCCTCTGGATGCTTTTGAGCGCATCCGCAAGGGAAAAAATCTTGCAGAGGTCCTTTCAGCCATAAAAAATGAATTTTTACTTCTGGGACAGCGTGAAGAAAAGCAGCAGGATCGTTATTCACATTTTAAAGCACAAATGGAAGACTACCTGCAGGAGAATTTCTCCAATCCCATGCTGGGCATGGGGGTTGCTGCCGCCCATTTTAATTTTTCCGAATCCTATTTTTCACAGCTGTTCAAAGAAGTCATGGGGGATTCCTTCAGCACCTGCCTTGAGAATCTCAGGCTGTTAAAAGCCAAGGAGCTCATCGCCCAAGGTGGTATTGAAATTGAGCAAATTGCCCAAAGTGTGGGCTACAATAACAGCACCACCTTCCGAAGAGCCTTTAAGCGCTCGGAAGGGGTATCTCCCACAAAGTACAAGGCCAACCCTTAGCCCTTAAAAGCTTAATGACACACCCTACCTGACGGAACGCTTCGGCGTTTTCCACAGCGGAAAAGGAACAAGCCTTTCCATTCAATCCGGCTGCCCCCGTCTGGAGGCTTACATGGTGCTCTACAAAGCAGGAGAGCCGCCTTTTTCTAAGAAAAGTTACGGGTATGGGTCACCGCCGGAAAAAATAAATCCCTTCCGGCTTCAATACGGCTTTGTGCCGGATAATCCCCTTTAGGCACCCACGACGAGCTGATGAGACAGGGAGGCCTTTATGCCAGGCTTCATGTCACCCAGGCCTCCTGAATAAAACGCTCTTAGATTAAAAGGAGCCCCTCTTAGCATCCTGCCCTTAAAATAAGGCAAGGTCTGTAAGCCGGGGCTCTTGTTGTCTTCACTTTTGAGCGGCCTTTTTGCAGGGACAAAGGTAATTTATGGTTCCTTCCTCTGCGTCAAAGGATAAGTCCAGCGCATAGGCTTCGGCACTCCAGCCATAGGTATAATCGGGTTCATAACCATTCTGAACAATACCGCCCACTGTAAGGTCATGGGAGTGGGTATACACATCCCCATTGGCAAAATCCCCATTTACAAAACCATTTCCAATGAGACACGGCGGCAGGTCCCTGTAATCAAAACCTTCGGGGACCTTTGTTCCAGCGGGCATCAGCATGCCTGCCAGATAAGCAAATTGGCCGGTGGCGGGATTGTATTCCCCCATCCATCCAACCCAGTAATTTACAACAGGTGAGCCCTCTGCCAATACTTGAAAGGCATTTTCCTTAAAGCACCTGTCCCATAAGGCAGGTACAGGGTTTTCCCCCCCTCCGTTCATCACTTTAATTCCGATCATCCTGACGGAAGGCAGCTCAAAAAACTCAATCTTCCCTAAAACGGCCATCTTGCTTCTACCTCTTTCTAAATCAAAATTCTGTGTTTGAAAGGTTAACCGGGGATAGATATTGAATACCGCCTTTTTGCTTCGGGCCTGGGTGGGTGAAATACCGTGATAATCCTTAAAGGCGCGGGTAAAGGAAGCGTGGGAATCATAGCCGTATTTCTGTGCGATGTCGATAACCTTTAAACGGTTCTGCTGCAGTTCAAAGGCACTTAAGGTGAGCCTCCTGCGCCTTATGTACTCGGACAGGGTTATATCCGTTAAAAAGGAAAAAAAGCGCTGAAACTGATTTTTGGGGCAGCAGGCAATGTCTGCCGCTTTTTCATAATCAATTTCTTCGGCTATGCTCTCTTCAATGTAGTCAATAACAAGGTTCAACCGCTCCAGTGTATTCAAGTCATGCCCTCCTTTCATCTCAAATTTAGCACGGAGGCGAAACGGGCTTCTATGCATTGCAGGGACATTTTGTGCATAGAAGCCCTTGGTGGATGGAGCTGTATGTGTTTTAAGCTCCCAGCTTGTCCGGCCAGTTTTCATGCCAGTCCAAATGGTTTCTTTGCCGGAAGCCTGCCACAATTTTTTCTTCCTTCAAAAAAACATCCTTCCCTTCTGTCAAAGGAGATTAAAGGAGGCAATGACCAGAGCCAGAGAGCATACCGTCATAACCCCATACAACCATTTGTTCCAGCTTAAAACACGTCCTCCGCCAAAGGACTCAAAGGGATAAAAGGGAATCATGCGGTAAATAAGGAAAAAGGTTCCGAACTGCCCCATAATAGTCAATATAGTCTGAGATGATGAGCCGCTGAACACTGCAAAAGCCGTTATACCTAAGAGAAAGAGCCATTCGGCCAGAGCGGTTATACCCATATCCCGGCGAAATTCCTTTGTCTTTTCGTAGCGCTCAGGGTACCAGTTTCCAACCATGGGAAAGACGCCTACAAGACAGATTAAGGCGCAGATTAAAGCACCTCCGTTGTTATGCCGAAACTTCCAATTACGCCCGGAGAACCGTGTCCCTATGTAGCCGGCCACGACCACCCCTGCAAGCAGTGCAAAAAAAGCTGCCGAAAGGGTAGCCATATACTGTATTCTGCTGCTCAAAAGGATCAGAAGCAGAAAGAAGTTTGCCAGAAAAAAGGAAAGAAGCTGCTTCCCGCTCCCGCCTTTGCCTGAAGGGCAGGGCTTTTCCCTAAGCGCAACATAATACTCCATGCCGACACCAACGCAGAAGGGGGTTATAAAATACTGCTTGAGGGCCCCTGACAAACCGAATTGGCGGACCAGCTCAGGCAGGCTCACTCTGGTAAACCCGTTTTTCAGAAACAGGCTCCAGGAGCCTACATTATCATCCTTAACCAGAGCTGTTACGGCATCACAGCCCTTCTCCCATAAAAGATCCACTGCGGCGCGGTAGAGTATGCCGCCAATTCCCTGAGAGTGATAATCCCTGTCAATAAAGGCATACTCAACATAACCAATTTTACGGCTCCCATTTTTCATGAATTTATACATGACGGCGCCTGTAATCTTACCATCCTGTACCGCTACCAGTGCTTCTTTCGGTTTTGTCACCATGAGGCTTTCCATACCGTTAAATGCACGCCTTCCTATTTTTTGGACCTTTTGAGCCTCTTCTTTTTCCATGGGGCGAATAGTAATTTGGGCCATCCTATACCTCCTGGATAAATGGATTTCATTAAAACAACTCATCAAGCAATATATAATAATTGAGCTTTTCTTCATTCATGGGGATGCCTATGTGCGCCAACAGCAGGTCATCGTATTCTCTGGTGTTAAAATTGTGCCATAAGGAACGCAGGCAAAGAGCCACATCCTGCCATAAATCCGCTGCTCCCCCACGTCCAATATCAATAAAGCCTGTCAAACAGTCATTATCAGCAAAAATGTTTGGCAGGCAATAATCTCCGTGTGTGAAAATAAGCTCTTCATCCTTGGGCGTATTCCTCTTTAGATAATCCAGCAGCTCCTGCGGAGAAGAAAAGCCTGAGCTACCTGCCTCCCAATCACTCATATCCACCTTGTCAAGCCTTATATTTTCACCTGCCTCCTCCAATTTCTTTTGTAAGCTGTTAGAAATGGGGCAATTTTTTATATCGACAGACTGCAATAGCCTAATTCCCTTTGCCAATAAAGAAACTGTCAAAGCAGGATTTTTTAAATAGAAGCCATCAATTAACATTCTGCCCTTCACCTCCGAAAGCAGAAGGTAGTCAGATCCCCTTTCTGATGCCCACTCAATCACCTGGGGTACGGGAAGCTTTCCCTGCAGCCATTGCATGTTTTTATATTCTGTTTCCAGGCCGCAGAATTCTGGCTCAACCTTTAAATAAAGCACTTTATTCCCTGAAAAGAATTTATAGACACCTGCCTGTGAGCAGCCAACCTTGTTTTGCTCATAGGCCATACCTAAGATGCATTTTCTAATTTTATCGGGCAAAAAGAATTCCTTCATCCGTTTTTCACTCCCAGTCCATAATACCGTCTCCAACTAATAATGTAAATCGTTTCCTGCTGACAGTGCTGTGTGTTTTTCGAAAAGCATTGTTTAATATTATTTACAATAAATTGGGAAAATAAATAAGGACAACCCGCCTGTCATTTAGTAGAATAAAGCCACCAAAAAAATTTTACTAAATGAGTGCTGGAAGGTTGTCCAAGAGGAATAGGTCATTCATTGATGAAGAAATCAGTGGGACAGGATTCGCTGCCTTTAATCCTCAAAAAGGGGTTCAATATGCTCTAAAATAAGCTCTATCCTGTCCTTTGCATCCGGCATGAAAAGAGAGGCGATAGAGATAACCATTTGCTTTTTCGTATTGACATAAATAACATTTCCCCCATCACCCATAGCTGCATAGGCATGCTCATTATCATTAATAATCCACCACAGATAGCCATACGACAGCTTATCCCATCGGCTGTGTTCCTTTGTACTCTCATCTACCCACCCAGCCGATAGAATTTGTTTGCCAGCCCATATTCCGCCGTTTAGATACAACTGGCCTATTTTTGCCATGTCCACAGGTGTTAAGTTAAGCCCCCAGCTTGCCGTGTTTATCCCTTGGGGGTCTACAACCCAGCCACTGGTGTTTTTACCTTGCGCAAAAGCCATATGCTCTTCTTTATTACGCAGCACCACATTGTGGGGAACATTGATTCCCAGTGGCAAGAATAAATTCTCCGCAGCGAAATCGAGTACCGGTTGGCCTGTCGCTTTTACAAGAATACCCGACAAGATATGTGTCCCTATGATGGGAGTATACATAAACTCTCCCGCAGGTTTTTCACCTCCCAAAAAATCAAGGGAGGCTTTTACCCAGTTCTCGCTTGCGAAATATTCCTCATATGGTTCAAAAGTATATTTATATGGGGCCGTCATGGTAAGCAAATTTTTAATCGTAACGCACTGTATGGTTTTTTCACCTGTTTTAACAGTGTAATCCGGAAAAAAGTCCAATACCTTCTGATCTACGCTTTTGATATGTCCTTTATCAATAGCGATACCGATCAACACGGAAAAAATGCTCTTTGTCACGGAATACACATGAAGGGCGTTTTCGGCGGTATAGCCATTAAAGTAGTTTTCATATAGCCTAATGCCATTTTTTTGTACAATGATGCCCGCGATATTGCTATAGTCATTGTTTATGATGTTTTTAAGCTTTTTAAAATTTTCATATTTCATTGCAATTTTCTCCTTTAAATTTATAAAGGATATCCTTGAAATAAAGCATAAAGCCATTAAAAATCGTTTTCAAGAGCTTTTTTAAAATATTTATAACTTTTCAGCTATTCGGAATAATCTTTCTGTCCGCCGGAGGCTTTCTTATAAAGATTAAGGTCTAAAATTCATCCGACAACTTGCACCTCTATTTCATGGATGACAAGCTCTCCATTAGATAAGGGATCATAACTGCAGCAAGCACACTTCTTATCTTACAATCACTGCACTGGAAAGACATGTGAAGAGGTTTATATTAAAATAAAATCTTGGTGCGCAGGAGCGCTCCCCCCCTTGTATCCAAACTTTTCAGGGAGCTGAAAGAGCCTTAAGATTCCTATTCCCTTATCCTTCCATTCTGGTATAATGATGATGGTATTTACAGCCTTGGGATATCACCGCCTTATTTTATATTGTAGGAGGGTAAATTCAAATTATGAAGAAACCAGTCTATAAGAAATGGTGGTTCTGGGTTATTGTCATTATCATTGTAGGGGCTATTGGCTCAAATATGGGAAAAGAAACCGGTCAACAATCTTCTGGAGATAACCAGCCGGGTAACAGTTCATCAGCCAGCCCTACCCCCTCAAAAGCTCCTGAGACAATCGAATACTCTACTGAACTTACAAGTGGACACTATACGGCAGGAATCGATTTTCCAGCGGGGAAATATGACATTGAAGCTATAGAAGGCGGAGGGAATGTCATGTCAAGTAATGCCTTCTCTGGGGGCATAAATGCCATTTTAGGAACCGCAGACGCAAATAAGAGCGTCGGAATCAACATGTACGAACAGAAGTATTCCAATGTTTCGTTATCTGATGGGGTAACCCTTTCTGTGACAGGAGTTAAGGTTAAAATTTCTAGTGATAAAGCATCCGGTGAAGCCTTGACACCAAGAGAACAGGAGATAACAGAAACAATTAGCCTTGAAAGTGGTTATTTCGTGGCAGGAGAGGACTTTCCAGAGGGGATATACGATATTAATGCCTTATCTGGTGGAGGTAATGTCATTTCTGACAACATGTTTGACGGCGGGTTAAACCTAATAATGGGAACCGAGGACGCTAACAGCTCCCTTGGCATGGAAATGTATCAACAGTCATTTAAGAATGCCGAATTCAAAGAAGGTGTCAGCTTGCAAATCACCGGTGTGAAAATTGAATTAGTTCCAAGTAAATAATAAGGAGGAGCCTTTATGTATTGTTCAAATTGTGGCAGTGAAGTAGCAGGGAAGTTTTGTCAAGGGTGCGGAGCACCCGCAGCGCAACAGGGGCAAGGGAATCCTCAAGGGAATCCGCAAGCCCAATTGCCACCAAATTACCAGCCCACAATAATAATCAATAACTCAAACACAAACACCGCTACTGCAAACGCTGGATATGGTCCGATGGTACAAAAGAAAAAGGGCACCGCTCTATTACTCTGTGCCATAGGGTTCCTGGGACTCGGTGGATTGCATCGGTTCTATACAGGGAAATCTTTTTCGGGAATAGTATATCTTCTTACCGCGGGCCTGTTCTGGGTAGGAACGACAGTTGATTTTTTACTTATTTTAATTGGTAGCTTTCGCGATAAATCTGGGGCACCGCTTGAATAAACATTTAGCAGGGATAATCACTACATTTTCATTAATCTTTATTTTTAGTATCTTCTTTATAATGTGATTTTGAGCAAAAAAAAGCAGGCCCGAAGACCTGCTAAAATCCTATAAAATAGAGAAACGGCTACATTTTAGACTTGAAAAATCAACCTAAAATGTAGCCGTTAATTTGGTGCCGAAGGCGGGACTTGAACCCGCACATGGTCGCCCATACTGGATTTTGAGTCCAGCGCGTCTGCCAATTTCACCACTTCGGCTTGTCGCTTTATAATCTTAGCATAGGTTAAGAGTTTGATCAAGAGCATTATTTAGCTAACTTTTAGCTAACCTGTAGGACTACAATACATATTGGAGAAGAGTGTAGTAAAAAAAAGATGAGAGATGAAGTACAATCGGTTATTGTTGAGCTACCACACCTAACAGACCGAAAGGAGCACTTCACCTCTCATGAAAAC
>JAFADM010000415.1 GCA_023424865.1 Bacillota bacterium
TTGCCGCAGTAAGTATGGCGGGAGTAGTAGCCGTCTCTTCCGGGCTGTTCTACTTTTTAATTAAGGATGATATCGTTCATATTAATCAGTATCATGCGCTTACCCGGGGCATCCTGGAAAATTCCGACGACCCGGAGGGAGATCTTGCCAAGCTGGGGATTGATCCGGAGTTTGCCCTTGTTTCCGGTTCCACCTATTACGATTCCTACGGGCTGGAGGATGCCGAGTCGAACTTGATGCAGGAAGAATTTTACAGAAAATACGGTTTCACAGGTATCATTAAATATTATGTCACCCATCCGGACAGGCTTATGGAAAAGCTGGATATGGCCGCAAGAAACGGTTTTGCCATTCGGCCCGAGGTTATGGGCAACTATGAAAAGCAGGAGGGAAGGAGCTACGGAGAAAAAACCTCATACTTTACCCTCTGGAGCAGTGCCAAGACGCGCCTTTTCCCCGGAAGCTTCAAATTTGTTCTAGTGTTTTACTTGCTTTTTTATGGAGTGCTTGCAAAAAGATACATGAAGGCTATGAAAAGCGGTAATACTAGGCAAAGAATAACGCTGGAATTCCTTGCACTGGTTGGGATCATCGGCGTTATCCAATTTGGCGTGGCCTTTGTGGGCGCCGGGGATGCCGATCTTGGCAAGCATCTTTTCCTGTTCAACCTGTGCTTTGACGTGATGTTTGCAACCCTTGTACTTTCGGCGCTCCAGAGCCTGCTCAACAGGTCCGGTATTGCTGAAAGGTTGGGTGCTTTTATCTGGAAACCAAAAAGCTCGATATCTGGGTCATCGTCCTCATCGCATTAACCTATGTCCTTGTGAATTTGTTCAGAATGCTGCCGGACCAATATTATCTGGAGAATCTGCTCATGCTCAGCGTGCTTTTTGCGCTGATGCTGCTATCTTATTTTGCCGGAACAATACCCGCACTTGGTGCGGGTATTGTCATACTTTTCTTCTATGGCAGCGCCGTACTTTATAAAAATGTCATGCAGGGTCTGCCCGTTCAAGCCCATTCCTTTATGTGGCTGGTTTTCTTACCCGGCTTCGCTTTCGTTATGGGCGTTATCGGGAACGGGTGCCACAGCCTGCAAACAGAAAACCGGCGCCTGCAGAGTATGCTGGGCGAGCTTGCAACCGTGGATGAAACCACGGGTCTTGAAAACACCCAGGCTTTTTATACGGAAGCGGCTCAATATATCGGGCTGTCCAAACGCCATAAGCTTCCCTTGAGCCTTATGCTTGTTCGGCTGGTTTATTATGACGATCTTAAAAGCATAGCCGGTGAAAACGGCATGAAGGCCCTGCTTAAGAACATCGCCCGTCAGCTTGTTTTAAGCACCAGGGTAGAGGATTCCTGCTACCGGCTGGAGGACGGGCGCACCTTCGGCCTTCTTCTCTTTACGGATCAGGAAGGGATGGGAGTTATACGCAAACGAATAAGGGAAAACATCAGGGAATTTAATGTTGAAAAGGGCGGGAAAACCCTCCCTGTGCGTATTGAGCTTAAGATGGGCTCAACTCTTTGTACGGAGGAGATCAAGGATGCCTTAAGCTTAAAGGATCTGGCTGAAAAGGATATGGAATATGACCTTTAGCAAACGGTGCCTGTTTCTTGCCTTATTCGTGAGCCT
Source organism: Bacillota bacterium (assembly GCA_023424865.1). The sequence goes on from JAFADM010000415.1 coordinate 1,640, forward strand.
TTTACTGTGGAATAGGCTTCCTGCCTTTAGCGTGTATACCATTGAAGGTGAGACCATGCCCGGTGAAAGCCCAAAGGCGCTTCTTTTTTTTGACGGAGGGGAGAGCTTCGACGGCAGCCGGGAAGAGGTTTTAAGCCTTTACAAGCAGCTAAGGGCTGTTTTTCAAGAGGTGGAAACAGCCTACATCCGTAACTGGGAGACGGTTGAAATTGAAGAGGGAAGCTCTGTTATCCTGGCGGGAGGAAGCCGCCTTACCCTGGAGGGGCCCTTTATAAAGCTTCTATCTGAACATTCTCCTGCTGTTTTATGGGTTGGCCCGAAAAATACAAAAGCACCGGTACCGGAGGCCTTTATTCATTTTGATACCTCAAGTCAGGCGGCGGAGTATCTTAGAATGGGCCTTTCCCAAAGCCGTGAGCCAAGCGGTGTTTATTTAACTCTCTACAATGTGAGCCCACTATGCGATCTGGATGCTCTTCTAAAGGCATCGGAGCTTTTGAAAAAGAGAAACAGCCCCTTTGCAGCGGAGATTAGGCCTGTTTTCCAGAATACAGACTATGCCTCCATGGAGGTTTACACGAATGTCCTGAAGGCGCTCCAGGAAGCGGGCGGAACATTTGTGCTGGGCAATCTGGGAAGATGGCGGGCCTCCGATATATGGGATCAAAGCCTCAAGGGAGAGGCGCCCTTGAGCAGTGAAAGTGAGATGGTTCCGGAAAAGCTCATGGAAACGGCTTTTTTGGCTTACAAGGAGTACGGGATTTATCCTGTGGGCTTTGGGGGGCCAACCGATCTCTTCTTTGACAGGGATATGGCCGGAATGCTGGATCATTTCGGGCTGTACCTGGAGGTGGGCTCATGGCATGGCATGCTTGACGAAACCTATACCCTGCCTGGGTGGAAAGGCAAGTTTATACCTGCTGCCAGCCAATTAAAGGGCTCCCCGGTCGGAAGTGTTTTCGGTTTGGATGTTTTAAAGGGGCTAACAGAGCTTGAAGAAGTTCTGGAGAATTTGGATCAAAACAGAACAGTGCTTCTGGATTTGAGGGAAACGGCTCCTGTGGCCGCTTTTTCAGGAAATCAGCTATCAGCGCAGCCCGACGGCTTTTATTTAAACGGAATGAAGCTTGGGGACAGGACAAGCCTGACACCGGCACCAACGGAAAGCCCGGCCCCTACTCCCGTACCGGAGGCTGTCAGTGTCGTCAATGAAGGGATACGCCGCATTATTGTTGTGGTATTGATCATGGCGGCCCTTTTCCTGATTCTGTTTACAGGGGCCTTTATACAAGGAAAAAGACTGGACAGGCGAAAGTACTTGAGGTAAGGATATGAAGCTTTATCTTGCGGATTATTTGTTTTTATATTGTATGGTGACCATCTGGATGATGCTTCTGGTGAATATTGTACTTACACTAGGAGGGTATGTCTATTATCTTAAAACCCTTAAGCTGAAAGAGGAAGGGCCTCTTAAAGAGTACCCAAAGGTAAGCCTTATGGTTCCCGCACATAATGAGGAGCGGGTCATTGCCCGTACGGTTGAGGCGCTGCTTAAGCTGGATTATCCTAGTGAAAAGCTGGAAATAATAGTAATAAATGATAATTCCTCCGACAGTACCGGAGCTATTCTGGAAGGCATAAAAAAAGAAAATCCTTTGCGTTCCATGACTCTCATTCATACCGATGCCATAACCGGGGGAAAGGGAAAATCCAATGCCTTGAACCTGGGCCTGGCCCAAAGCACAGGAGATGTCATCGCGATATATGACGCCGATAATACCCCGGAGGAAAAAGCACTTAAAATACTTGTCCATACGCTTATGAGGGACTCCAGCCTGGGGGCTGTCATCGGCAAATTTCGAACCCGCAACAGGGATGTTAATCTCCTCACCCGTTTTATAAATATTGAAACCCTGGGGTTTCAATGGATGGTTCAGGCGGGAAGATGGCAGCTTTTTAATCTGTGCACCATTCCGGGAACTAATTTTGTTATACGTAAAAATGCGCTTCTGGAGATGGGAGGCTGGGATACAAAGGCCATTGCCGAGGATACGGAACTCAGCTTCAGGCTGTATCGGAAGGGCTATCGTATACGGTACATGCCCCTTTCCGTTACCTGGGAGCAGGAGCCTCAGCGGGTGGATGTGTGGATGCGCCAGCGCAGCCGATGGGTTAAGGGGAATGTGTATGTCCTTGTTAAAAATATGAAGCTGCTCTTTTCCAGGGATTTTCGTTATGTGCGCTTTGACCTTTTATATTTTGCCTCAGTTTATTTTTTCTTTTTAAGCTCGGCCCTGATTTCAGATATCCTTTTTATACTGGGGATATTAAACCTGATTCAGCTTAATATCAGCGGAAACACCGTTCTGCTCTGGTTTATGGCCTATTTGGTTTTTATACTTGAAATTGCCATTACCCTCAGCATGGAAAAGGGGGAGAGCCGCTGGCAAAATATCATGCTTGTCGCGCTGATGTATTTTACATACTGTCAGCTTTGGCTGGCGGTAGCCGTTAAGGGCATGTGGCATTATTTCCATGATGCTTATAAGGGGCGGGAGGCCAAATGGGATAAAACCGAACGATTTTAAAAGGAGGGGGATGGATTTTATGATGGTGAAGCGGGGAGCGGCCCTTGTGCTGGCAGTCCTGATTATGCTCACAAGCCTTGTGGGAAGCAGTATAAGCCTTGGAGAGATAAAAAGCAGTACGGCTTATTCGAATACAGTCTACGAAAAAACCTTTGCTCTTAACAGGGAATTGGCGTTTAAGGGGGTTATGAACGGGGACCGCATGTACTTTACGGTAGATTCCTACTGGAAAGCCGAGGGCGGAGAAATCGTTCTCTCTATTACCCAAAGCGCTCTTCTTGACAGGGGGCTTTCCACCCTCACCCTGTCGGTAAACGGCAGCCCTGTCCATTCGGCCCGTCTGGATTTTCCCGAAACCCAGCCCGGAGTTTTAAAAGTCCAGATACCCGGAGATTATTTAAAGGAAGGGATAAATGAGCTTAAGACGGAAACCTATACCCGTATTTCGGATAAGCCTTGTGCCGACGATGTTAATGAGGGCAACTGGGTTAAGGTTCACAAGGAGTCCTATGTTTCCCTTCGATTTCGTGAGGAAAGGCCCAGCGGCTTACTTTCCCAGTATCCCTATCCCTTTGTCAGAGCGGCAGATGAGTGGGGAACTGGAGACACGGTGCTGCTGCTTCCTGAAAATCCGGACAAGGAGGAGCTTGCAGCTGCGCTTAAGCTTTCGGCAGGTCTGGGAAAGCTGTCGGGCAACAGGGATCTGGATCTTAATCTTTCCTTTTATTCAGCAGAAGAGGAAGGCCGTCTGACAGGAAAAAACATTCTTTATGTTGGAAAAGAAGATCAAGCACCTGAGGCTATTTTAAAGGCCATGCCCCAGGATTACGCCGCCAATGTGACGCAAGGGGCTATCCTTTTTACGGCGCCCTCTCCATACGATAAGAACGCTCTTCTTTTGGGCATGGTGGCAAAAGGGGATGGAGAGGCTCTTGATAAAGCAGTCCGGCTCCTTCAAAATGAAGACCTCTTATCTCAGATAAAGGATGATACCTGTCTGGTGCTTCCGGATGCCAAAACAGATATCCTTGTGGAATTGCCCGAAGCGACCCTTACTCTGAAGGACCTGGGCTATGCCGGGGGAATTACCCTTACCGGTCCCTACCATCAGCAGGCCGTGATTGGCATAAGCCTGCCCAAAAACAGAAAGCCCCAGTCGGGTGCCCGTTTGGAGCTTTATTTCAGATACGCGGGCAATCTTAACTTTGAGCGTTCACTGGTAACGGCTTACTTAAGCGGAACGCCCATAGGCAGCAAAAGACTGGAGGCTGCTCATCAAAACGGGGATGTTCTTACACTGGACATACCGGCGGATGTTCCCTCCGGCAGTTATCTGGAATTAACCCTGGCCTTTGAGCTGGAGCTTATTGGGGATGAATGTACCTTTAGGAGAGAGGATATGCCCTGGGCTTATGTGGATCCCTCTTCCTTTATTCATGTTCCCACCCGGACGGAGAACGACTTGCTTTTTGAGAACTATCCGTGGCCCCTTATAAGGGAAGGACGGTTTAATGCCGTATCGGTGGTGCTTCCCAAAAAAACCTCCGATATGAATCTGGAGCTCCTGGCCAATGTTTTCGCCTTTATGGGAAGAAGCCTTATTTTTAACGACGGTGAGTTGAAAGTGGTATGGGATGAGGATTTCAACGATGGGGACAAAAATGCCAATTTTGTACTGGCAGGCACCCCTTCTCAGCTCGAGTCCCTGAAAACACTGAATGGCGCACTGCTTTTCAAATATAACAGTGATTTTACCCGCTTTATCTCCAATGAGAAAAGGCTCCTGACAGAGAGCTATGCCCAAACACTGGCATCCCTGCAGCTTTTAGCTTCTCCTTACAGCACCGGCAGGGGGATTTTTATTCTGACGGCTCCCAGGATTCAAAGCCTGAGCTTGTTAAAAAATTATCTTACCGAATCCGATAAAAACTATAACCTTCTGGGAAACGCCACTCTGGCCGAACCCGGGGGCACCCTGGCCAATCACTATTTTATAAAAAAGGGAAGCGCGTCGGGAGGTATATCGGAAAATGTGCCTGAGAACAATCAAACGGCGTTGTTTTTCATCATTACCCTCGGTTCCCTGCTCCTGTTTCTCATTCTGGCTTTAATACTCTACAGAAGAAGACACAGGGTCCGGTAGCCTTATAATAAAGCCTTTTCCCTTTTTGTAAGGGGGTGAAAACCCGTATGGATCCTGGAACAAGGTATTTGAAAAGGGGAGTCATTATAGTTTTAGTCCTGATTTTGGTTTTGCCCATAATCCGGACCGGATCGTGGTACGAAACAAAAAGGGAAGAAAAACCGTTCTGGCAGTCTAAAATAAAGTCCGGAAGCCTGTCGGTAGACTATTCAGAGCAGCAGGTTTTGTCGGACATTGAAAGGCTTGGCCTTAATACCGTAACCGTTCCCGTTATGGTACTTGTGGAAGATGCCCGCTCCTCTTATATGGAGCTGGACAGGGAGAGTGTGGACAGGGCGGTCACGCTTATCCAACTCCTTAAAAAAAGCGGGATTGGTGTTATTCTGGAGCCTTATCCGTGGATTGACGGAGGAAGGGTGTATGAAACGGTGTGGGACCCGGAGGAACCCCGGATTTTTTTCCAGCAATGGCGGGAGAGCGTTATTGCACCGCTTATAAAGGAGATTGCCGTACCCTTAAAGACGGAAGCCTTTTGCATGGGAGCCAACCTTGTTAAGCTTGAAGGCTGGAAGGACCAGTGGCTTGCCCTTTTAAAGGATATTCGAGAACTTTATGGAGGAGCAGTTACCTATCGTATAAACTGGTGGGCGACAGCCCGGTGGGAAACCGGGGCAGATACGAAAAAAGTTTCACGGCGCTATGATGCCCTTTTAAACAGTGAGCTGCTGGCTAAATTAGACTTTATCTCCATTGCGGCCTATTTCGAGCTGTCGGAGGAGCCTGTAAACACGGTAGAAGCCCTGGAGGAGGCTCTTGTGAATTCGGAGGTTTATAACAGGGGACAGAATATTTTAGGTGAAATTCAAGGGCTTCATTCAGTCTTTAACAAGCCCATTTTCTTTGGTGAGCTGGGCTTCCCAAGAAGGGAGCACGCGGCTACCCAGCCCTGGAACCCGGAGCCTTCCCTGGTGGAAGACGGCTCCGAGCAGGCCCGTTGCTTTGAAGCATACCGGAGGACCTTTACCATGGACTGGTTTCTTGGCTTTTCCGTTTTTGCGGTGGGGAACCGCGGGGAGGACAAAAACTTTTATCCTTCAGATGAAAGCGCCCGGATAATTCGCGGCTGGTTTGCCGAAGCTCCAGAATAGGGAAAACCCGGGCGCTTCAAAGTGATTTTATATCAGTCAATTTAAAGCAGTCGTTTTTAAATTCGTATTTTGGTTTAATCCTATTACGAATCAAATAGTCGTTTTGGGGTAAAACAAGTTTTGGGGTAAAAGCAGCTTAATCTCTTCCCAAAAGAACCTTAAGAAGGCTTAAGAATTCAGTCCGGTAAGGATCCTTTTCCACTATGGAAAGGCGGCTTAAGCGGGTCACAAGGTCAAGATAGGAGGAGGTTCCCTTAAAGGACGAATCCCGAAGAAGCATGCCTGCCTGAGCCACTGCAGAGGCAAAAGCCATGTTATCTGAAAGAATGGAGGTTACTGCTTCATCTCCAACCGGATAAGACAAAAGCCGGCTTGTGTCACCGTCCGGATCCTTGTACCGGACATTGACTGTAAGCCATTCGTCGCTTCCGGTGGGCTTAACCTCCTGATACTTAAGAGAAACGCCGTCAATGGGCTGAGCCGAGTTGGGCTCAACGATTTCATAAAGCACCGTTACCTGATGGCCCGCACCGATTTCACCGCCATCCTTGGTGTCGTCGTTAAAATCCTCGGAAGCCATAAGACGGTTTTCATAGCCTACAAGACGATAGCCGGTTACTTTTTCCGGATTGAATTCCACCTGGAATTTAACATCCTTTGCAACTGTCAGAAGGGTTCCGCCCATTTCTTCTATTAAAACCTTGCGGGCTTCGTCGATAGTGTCAATATAAGCATAGTTGCCGTTTCCATTATTGGCAAGGGCCTCCATTTTATTATCCTTCAAATTGCCGGTGCCAAAACCCATGACGGAAAGGAAAACACCTTCCTTGCGTTTTTTCTCAATGAGTCGTGTAAGCTCTCCCTCACTGGTAACTCCCACATTCAGATCGCCATCCGTGGCAAGAATAACCCGGTTGTTGCCGCCCTTGATGAAATGCTTTTTGGCTATGGAATAGGCGGTTTCAATGCCCTTAGAGCCTGCGGTGCTGCCGCCGGAAGTGAGGTTCTCAATTGCTGACATAATGACGTCCTTACGGCTTCCATTAACGCCGTTTAACACCACCTCATCAGAGGAAGCATAGGTGACGATGGAAACCGTATCCTTCTCGGTTAAGGTTTCACAAAGGAGCAGAAAGGCTCTTTGCACCAGGGGAAGCTTTTCCGGAGTATTCATGGAACCGGAAACATCAATAAGAAATACCAGATTGGAGGAGGGCAAATTCTCCATTTGCACATCAGGAGCTTTCAAACCCACCAGAAGAAGGCGCGTGTTTTCGTTCCAGGGGCAGGGCCCGATTTGTGCGGTTACGGAAAAGGGCTCCCCGGAAGCCGGATCCGGATAATCGTATTTAAAGTAATTTATCATTTCCTCGATGCGTACGGAGTCGGCCGGAGGGAGCTCGCCTGCGTTGAGCATTCGGCGGATATTGGCATAGGAGGCGGTATCCACATCGGCAGCAAAGGTGGAAAGGGGATTGGCCTGGGAGGAGAGAAAGCGATTTTCCACAATGGTTTTGTATTCCTCTGTGTTGAATTCTGCATCCACATTCTCACTGTATTGAAGAACGATAGCCTTGTCATTAAGTGAAAAAGCTTCTGCAGCCACGCCGGCCTCGCCCTGGGCAAGGTTGTAAGCGCCGGAGTTGGAAGCTGCCGGCTGGGGATAAGGTTCGAAGTTGATGTCGGTAGTATTTTTGCTTGAACCTGAGCCGGAGCATGCTGTGGTAAGCAGCATGACTGAAAGTAGAAGGCTGAGTGGAGCTATTTTTTTCATAATTATTTTCCTCCTTTTTCCTGTTACCTATGAGACGGTGGCTCCTTTAACTTGGTTTACAAATAAATTATTTTTTTAGAAACGGCCTGTCGGCATAGGCTCTCCCTTTTCATTTCAAAACGGCTAAAGTGCTTTTTCATAGTCTTATAAAGAGATCCAAAGTAAAAAAAGGCGGAGCATTCAATACTTTAAGTCATTGAACGGCTCCGTCTTTTTTGTTCTTATTTCAGTCAGCCTAAGGATATAGACGTTTATAAGCGGTACTCATTACCTCAATTTAAGATTAATTTCATTAACGATTTTATCTATAAACGAGTCAACAGAGAGTACACCCAAATCCCCTTCCTTTCGGGAGCGGACGGCAACCATGCCGTTTTCGGCCTCCTTGTCGCCAATAACAAGCATATAGGGGACCTTTTCAAGCTGTGCTTCCCGTATTTTATAGCCGATTTTCTCATTGCGGGTGTCAACTTCACCCCGAATACCCTTCTCACGAAGCTTTTTTAAAATGGAAGCACCATACTCTCCATGCTTTTCGGCAATAGGCAGAATCTTGACTTGTACAGGAGCCAGCCAGGCGGGGAAGGCACCGGCATACTTTTCGATGAGAAGAGCCAGTGTACGCTCGTAGCAGCCAATAGAGGTGCGGTGAATAACATAGGGGTACTTTTTCTGCCCGTCCCTGTCCACATACTGCATGCCGAATTTTTCTGCAAGCTGAAAGTCAATCTGAATGGTTATGAGGGTATCCTCCTTGCCATGGACATTTTTAATTTGTATATCCAGCTTGGGGCCATAAAAGGCCGCTTCACCCTCCTGTTCCACATAGGGAACCTTTAAGTGATCCAGAATCTGGCGCATGAGATTCTGGGCATTTTCCCATTCCTCAGCGCTTCCGATGTATTTATCCTTATTGTTGGGATCCCATTTTGAGAAGCGATAGGAAACGTCTTCGTCAAATCCCAGAGTATTAATCATATAGGAGGCCAGGTCGATGCAGGCCGCGAATTCTTCTTCCAGCTGTTCGGGCATGCAGGCAATATGTCCTTCGGAGATGGTAAACTGTCTTACTCTTATAAGACCGTGCATTTCACCGGAGGACTCGTTGCGAAATAGGGTGGAGGTTTCGTTCAGGCGCATGGGAAGCTCTCTGTAGCTTCGCATACGGGCCAGGTAAACCTGGAACTGGAAGGGGCAGGTCATGGGCCTTAAGGCAAAAACCTCAGCATCCTTGTCCTCGGGGTTGCCCATTATAAACATGCCATCCCTGTAATGATCCCAATGGCCTGATATTTTATATAAATCGCTTTTGGCCATGAAGGGTGTTTTTGTGAGCATATAGCCCCTGCGCTCCTCTTCATCCTCTACAAAACGCTGTAGGGTCTGGATGATTTTGGCACCTTTTGGCATTAAAATGGGTAGGCCCTGACCGATATAGTCAACAGTAGTAAAAAGCTCCAGCTCTCTGCCCAGCTTGTTATGATCCCTTCGCTTGGCTTCCTCCAGGCGTTCAAGATACTCGTCCAGATCCTTCTTTTTCGGATAGGCCGTGCCGTAGATGCGCTGGAGCATTTTGTTTTTTTCGCTGCCCTTCCAATAGGCGCCTGCGCTGTGAGTAAGCTTAAAAGCCTTTATTTTTCCCGTGGAAGCAAGGTGAGGGCCTGCACAGAGATCCACAAATTCTCCCTGACGGTAAAAGCTCAATTCCGCGTCCTCCGGCAATTCCTGGATAAGCTGAACCTTATAGGGCTCGTTTTTTTCCTCCATGAGAGCCAAAGCCTCTGAACGGGGTAGAGTAAAGCGTTCGATCTTTAAATCCTCCCGTATAATTTTATCCATCTCTTTTTCCAGCTTTTCCAGGTCCTCACTGGTAAAAGGTTTCTCAGAATCAAAATCGTAATAAAAACCGGCAGCTGTAGCCGGTCCGATAGCAAGCTTAAGTGCAGGAAAAAGACGTTTTGCAGCCTGAGCGAGAATGTGGGAAGCTGTGTGGCGATACGCAAAGCGTCCACCCTCATCCTCAAAGGTGAGAAAGGTAAGCGCGCAGTCTTTTTCAAGGGTATAGCGAAGGTCCTTCAGAACACCGTCAACCTCAGCCGCAAGTGCCATACGAGCAAGGTCGGGACTGATGCTTTCGGCAGCTTGACGGAGAGTTATGCCTTCTTCAAACTCTTTGTGAGATCCATTCTTCAATAAGACGTTAATCATAATTTATTGCCTCCTTCTTTTCGGCAGCTCCTTATTTTTTTGCATATAAAAAGCCCCCGTCCTGTAAGGGACGAGAGCTGTCTCACGTGGTTCCACCCTAATTTGTTCTCATTAATGATCGATAACCGGATCAATGGTTCAGCTCCAAGGTGGTTTTCAACGGCTTTCCGGTATAAGTGCTTTCAGCCTTCGGCACTCACTCTCTTTATAAAGGAAAAATCCGCTTACTCGTTCTTTTCATTGCTGATTCTCTTATGAGTTAGTATATGCCTTTCAAAATAAATAATCAACTCACATTGCCATGTAATTTTTTCATTTTCAGGTTCCAATTCGTTTTGCCGAAAGCATGGCGTTAAATCCTGCGGGTAATGAGACAGTCACCGCAATGAGCGCCGACATTGCAAGATCCAGAGTGTTGCCCGCGGACAATGAAACAATGGTTGAACCAACGAAGGTTGTTGAAACTCCCAAGGATAAAGTAGCAGTTACGGATGCGGCCGGCATAAAGACTCCTGTAAGACGAACTCCGGCAGTTAACGCAAGTCCCAGGCTTGCAGTAAAATTGGTTATTTCATAAATTATTTCATAGACACCTGCAGTACTGATGGTGAGTACATTTGCCGTAGCCATGTTCAAGTTGCTGCTGGGCATGCTGGTAGCTAATGCGACCTGGGTTGTTCCGCCGATACCTATA
>JAFADM010000421.1 GCA_023424865.1 Bacillota bacterium
CCTTGGAAAGGTGGCCGTTGACAACACGGGAAACCGTCATGACGCTTACTCCCGCTTCTTTTGCAATATCTTTTAGCGTGATCACCGTAAACACTCCTTGTATTCATTTAGTGTTATCGTTAAAATAAACTAATCTGTTAAGAATATATAATATATGAATCATATTATAGCTAAACTAAAGATGTATGGCAAGAAAATTAATTTATATGTTAAAAGTGCACAAAAACGTATTGACACTGAGAGTGTAACATATTATATTTATAGTGGTAACGATAACACTAAAGTTTGCAATTATCCATTGACATGAATAGAAAAGAACAGCTAAAAACCCAGATGTTTTATAATTTACCGCTGCGATTCAAAGAAAATACCAGTATATGTAATATTTTGGATTAACTTTGAATCAAAAGATAAAGGGGAAATGACATAGAGGGAAGAGGTTTTGGAGTTTATGCCGTTTTAGTGCCTACTTTTTTATGATTCTCTGGGTTATCGTTAAAACAATTTGTTTTGGCCATGGTTTTGTCTAATAAAATCGAATTTCGGAGGATTTTCATGAAAAACAGCCAATCTTCGACACATGGCATAATGAAAGGGCTGGATTCTATCCGCAGAAACTGGGGCCTTTATCTGCTGCTTTTGCCGGCACTTGTTTTGACCATTTGTTTCGCGTATAAGCCAATGTACGGTGTAATCATTGCCTTTAAGGACTTCAAGCCGGCTCTGGGAATTACGGACAGTCCCTGGGCAGATCCCTGGTTTAAATATTTTCTGAAGTTTTTCAAATCCTATCAGTTTTCCGCCACCATTAAAAATACGTTGCTTATCAATGTGTACGGTCTTTTAGTGGCATTCCCTTTGCCGGTTATTCTGGCTCTTAACATTAATCAGATGCATGCGATGAGGTTCCGAAAAGTGTTTCAGACCGTAACCTATTTACCCCATTTTATTTCTACAGTGGTTATGGTGGGAATGATTATGCTGTTCCTTTCTCCGAGCAGCGGGCTTATCGGCAATATCAGCGCCCTGTTCGGTCAGACGGCTCCCAATCTTATGGCGAAGGCCGGCGCCTTTTCCAGCATTTATGTCTGGACGGATGTGTGGCAGCATGTGGGGTGGGACAGCATCATTTACATAGCGGCGCTTTCCGCAGTGGATCCGACGTTGTATGAGGCGGCCACGGTAGACGGTGCGAGCCGTTTTCAGAAGCTTTTAAAAATAGATATTCCCATGCTGATTCCCACGGCGGTGATTTTGCTGATTCTGCGGGTGGGCAATATGATGAGCATTGGGTTTGAAAAGGTATACCTGATGCAGAACGATATGAACTTAAGCGCCAGCGAGGTCATTTCAACCTATGTCTACCGGGTGGGGATAATAAGCACCCAGTACAGCTATTCCGCCGCCATCAACATGTTTAATACCATTATTAATTTTATACTGCTGATAACCGTTAACCAGATTTCCAAGCGCGTCAGCGAAAACAGTCTGTGGTAGGGGAGGTGATAGTGTGAATACAGTAGTAAAAGAAACCGTGACCGCCAAATCAAAAGTAAAAATTATCGGATCCGACCGGGTATTCAACCTTATTGTATACAGCTTTGCTGCGCTTTTGCTGGTAATTATTCTTTACCCCATCTACTTTATCGTTATTGCTTCCTTCAGTAACCCTTATGAGGTTTCAGGAGGGAATGTCTGGTTTTATCCGGTGGGGTTTACCCTGGACGGCTACAGGGAGCTTTTTAAACACGATGAAATCTGGACGGGGTACCGCAACACCATTATTTATACCATTGTGGGAACCCTGATCGGGCTTGTTGTAAATATCCCGGCGGCTTATGCCCTTTCAAGAAGAGATTTATTTGGGCGCAGGCTTATCGTTTTTATTTTTGTTTTTACCATGTTTTTTAACGGCGGCTTAATTCCCACATATCTGACCATTCAGGAATTTCATCTTTACAATACCTTTTGGGTTATGGTGCTTCCGTTTTCCGTATCCGTCTATAATATGATTGTGGCGCGAACCTTCTTTTCCTCCAGTCTGCCGCCGGATTTATGGGATGCGGCACAGATTGACGGCTGTGGAAATCTGCGTTACTTTTTTCAAATTGTCCTCCCCCTGTCAAAGGCGGTCATTGCGGTTCTTGGCCTGTGGATTGCCGTCGGACACTGGAATTCCTATTTTAACGCTTTAATCTATTTAAAAGACCGTTCACTTTATCCCTTACAGATAACCCTCAGGGATATATTAATCACAAACAATGTGCAAAGCGCTCTGGGAACCGGGGAAGCCGCCCAGATAGCCCTGCGGCTTGCGGCGCTGATGCGCTATTCCGTTATTATTGTTTCTACCCTTCCCATCATGCTGTTTTATCCTTTTGTGCAGAAGTATTTCAATCAGGGCGTTATGATTGGTTCCGTCAAAGGTTAGTACCTCGTAAGGTTCCACAGATAAGTGGCTTAAATTACCTTGAGGCAACCCATTGGCCCCAGAACCGTTGAAGCGTTAAATGCGGGAGCGGGCCGATAACCATAGACACAAAAAAGCTTACCAACAATTAATAAGGAGGATGGATTATGAAATCGCTTTTTAAGCAGCAAGTCAAAAGGAGCGCCGGGATCGTGCTGGCGGCAAGCATGCTTGTCACCCTGGCGTCGGGGTGCGGGAGCCAGGGTTCTTCATCCGGCAATGCTCCCACGGGTACGGCCAGCCCAACGCCCAGTGCGCAAGCCGGCAGCTTTAATTCAACAGGCCTTCCCATTGTCAACGAGCCTGTCACATTGAAGATCCTAACAACCCGATGGGGCAGTATGGGGGATTCCTTTGCCCAAAATACATGGCTGGTTGATTTGGAAAAAAGCACGAATGTTAAGCCGGAATGGCAGGTGCAGTCACTGAATGACTGGGGAGAGCAGAAATCCATCCTGCTGGCCAGTCAGGATCTCCCCGATGTCATTATCGGGAGTCAGACCTTCAGCGATACGGATATATTGAATAACGCCAGCCTGTTCCTGGACCTGACCGGATTGATTGAGGAATATATGCCTAATCTCAGCCAGGCGATGGAAGAGGTTCCTGAATTACGCTCCATTGTGACCTTTACCGACGGGAAAATCTATTCCCTGCCAAGAAAGCTGCCCGCACGTCCCCAAACCTGCAACCAGCCAATTATCAATAAAACCTGGCTTGATAATCTGGGCCTTGCCATACCCACAACCCTTGACGAGCTGACGGCAGTTTTGAAGGCCTTCAAGGACGGGGACGCCAACGGCAATGGCAATCCTGACGACGAATATCCTATCAGCGGCTCCAAGGGGCTTCCCATGGATTTGCTTAATCCCTTTGGAATTACCGATTTAAACGGCTCGCACATGATGATTAACGCTGATGGAAGCCTTGTCTATTATCCTATTATTGAGAATTATAAGGAAGGTCTGAAGTGGCTGAATGAGCTGTACCAGCAGGGAATCATCGATGCCGAATCCTTTACTCAGGACAGTACCATGCAGGATGGGAAGCGCAAGAACGAGGCTGCTCCGCTGGTAGGCTTTGATTACGCGTGGACGCCCGACTCCCTGTTTGGTCAATGGTCCAGCCAATACATAGCCCTTGCGCCCATCAAGGGGCCTGACGGCAAGCAGTATGCGGCCGGGGATTCCAATGGTATTTCCAGTATTGTACGCAACGAAGCCGAGATTACAACCTTCTGCGAAAAGCCGGAGGTAGCAGCCCGCTGGCTTGATCAGTTCTATACCGGCGAGGCGAGCATCCAGAATTTCTGGGGCGCCATCGGCACCGTTGTTTCCGAAAACAGTGACGGAACCTACACCCTGAATGATCCTCCCCAGGGCACCAGTGCGGACGCCTGGTATTGGGATCAGAGCCTCCGTGATTTCGGACCGAAATATGTGAGCTCGGAATTCCAGAAAAAAATCAGCCTTTCCCCTGTCAGCGGCGACGGCCTTAAAATGGAGCTGAGCAAGCTGGGCGATGCCTCTATTACCACCCCTTATCCCAGCGTCATGTTTACGGCTGAAGAATCCGAGGAGCTTTCCAGTTTAAGTGCCGACATCAACAAATATGTGGATACCACCCGGGCAGACTGGGTGACAAACGGCGGCATCGATGAAGGCTGGGACGCCTACATTAAGCAGCTTAAGGATATGGGCCTGGACGACATGATTAAAATTTACACCGACGCCTATACCCGCTATACCGGCAAATAAGCTTGTTTCAGCTTGTCATGGAAGGCGGTGCGGGGGTGGCACCCGGCTCCGCCTTCCATGATCATAAAACAACCTAAACAGGGAAGAGGCTCAAGGCAAAAATCGATTGTAACAGGAGAATCCATTATGATTTATCATTTTCCGTACGGAACAAACGCAAATCAAAGCTGCGGATACGACAGAAGCCCCCTATATCCCTCCGAGGGGGAGGCTATATCCGTTCGATGCATACCACCCAAGGAGCATGAAAATCCCCGGCTTTTTCTAGTGGCTGACGGCAGCCGGAGCGCGCTTAAGGGTGAACCCGACAATACTGTGGCGTCCGGCTGCTTTTTATTTAATCTGGGTTCTTTTAAAGCAGGTACGCAGGTGGAATACTCTTTTTCCTTTGATGAAAAGACTGTCTATGGGTTTTCCGTTCGCTCATTTACCTATGTAACAGACTGCCGGGAGCTGCTTGAAACCGGGAGCGGACTTAAGGCCCTCTGCTCCTTGAATAACGGTGGGAGGCTGGCTTTGCACTTTGTTCCGGATGGGGAAGGCTTCCGTCTGGATGTGACTTCGGGAGAAGGATCTATCCAAGATGGAAAGGGAGAAGGCGTTTCCCAAGAAGGAACGGTTGAAGAAGGGCGGATTGCCTCTCCTAACGGCTGCAGCCTTTTAGTAAAACGACGGCCCTTTTCAGTTACCGCCCTGTCTCCCGGCCAGGAGCCTCTCCTTTCCTTTGAAAACGGGAAGCATCCGGTGGCCTTCAGTCTGGAGGAGGGCCGGATCCGAAGCTTTTCTCTCAGCCTGGACGGCGTTGGAAAAGGATTCTATGGCTGCGGAGAAAAATTTGACCGTGTAAACCAACGTGGGCTATCCCCGCGCAATGTGGTCTATGAGCAGTATACCCAGCAGGGGAGGCATGCCTATCTGCCGGTTCCCTGGCTGTTTACAGAGGGGGGCTGGGGGCTTTTTTCCGCCTCGGAATGTGAAACACAATTTGATCTAACCGGTGGGTCGGATGAGAAAACACAGCTGGTATTCAGCGGCGAGGTGGATTCCGAGAGCTTTTCCTCCCTGCACTTAATCCTTGGCCCGCCCAAGGTACAGCTTCGGGAGCTGCACCGGCTGACCGGTCCCTGCCGGATGCCTCCATCCTGGGCCTTTGGCCCGTGGATGTCCGCCAACGGATGGGCGACACAGGCAGAAGCCCAAGAGCAGATCCGGAAAATGACGGAGCTGGATATTCCCGCCACGGTAATGGTTCTGGAGGCGTGGAGCGACGAGGCTACCTTTTACATATGGAACGGCGCGAAATACACACCCCAAAAGGGAAAGGCCTTTTCCTACAAGGATTTTTCCTTTAATCCCGATGGTCCCTGGCCTGATCCCAAGGCATTTGTACAAGACCTTCACAAGGCCGGGCTGCATCTTGTGCTATGGCAAATTCCCGTCCTTAAAAGCGCTCTTGAGGCAGATGATCCTCAGCATAAGCTGGACAAAGAGGAGGCGGTGGAAAAGGGCTACTGTGTCAAAAACCCCGACGGCACCCCTTACCGGATTCCCGACCGTTGGTTTTCAAACAGCCTGCTTCTGGATTTTACCAATCCCGAGGCGGTTGACTGGTGGTTCCAAAAACGCCGGTATCTTAGGGATGAGCTCCATGTGGAGGGCTTTAAAACCGATGGCGGGGAGTTTGTTTATGATCCGGAAACCGTCTTTTATAACGGAAAAACCGGGCATACCATGCGCAATCGGTATCCTGCGGATTACACCCAGGCCTACTATGATTTTATTCAGGGGGGTGAAAAGCCGGGCATTCTCTTTTCCAGGGCAGGGTTTTCCGGTTCACAGAGCCGGCCCATGCACTGGGCAGGGGATCAGCTGTCCACCTTTGGCGAGCTGAAAAGCCAGCTCATCGCAGGCCTCTCCGCAGGGCTTTCGGGTATTCCCTTTTGGGGCTTTGATTTAGGGGGCTTTGCGGGAGAGCTTCCGTCCACCGAGCTCTACCTCCGGGCGGCAGCAATGGCTGTTTTTAGCCCTGTGATGCAGTTTCATTCCGAGCCCCGTTCAGGACAATACGGTGACAGCCGCCGCCGGGACTGGATTAATGACCGCAGCCCATGGAATCTGGCGCGAATCAACCAGGCACCGGAAATTATTGAGGTCTACCGTAAATTGGCAAAGCTTCGCATGAAGCTGATGCCCTATATTCTTAAGGAGGCGGCCTGGTGCGCCGAAAGCGGGCGGCCTATGCTCTGCCATTTAATGTATGACTATCCCGAAAACGAGGAAGTCATCGACCTGGAGGACGAATATTTCTTCGGAAGAGATCTTCTCGTTGCTCCGGTGACGGAGGAGGGGGCCATTGAGCGGAGGGTTTATCTTCCCGCCGGCCAATGGACTGATTTCTGGACGGGAGAACGTATTGGGGGTGATTGCTGGCAGAAGGCAAGCTGCCTTCCCGGGCAGATTATAGTGTTCAGCCGGGACGGAAAACTGCTGGCCGAGACGCTGTAGGAATAGGAACAGATCGCTTTTAACGGCGCGTAAAATTACGGCAGAATCCTATTTTAACTCATCCTTAACTGTTAACGGGCTGCTATAGGCTGCATAAACATTGAATGACTTGAAAGAAAGTTAAAATGTCTTAGCGGGTCCAATTTAGAGGAGCGACGAAAGAGTCATCATTTGCGTTTATTTTTTCGCGGTTCCTCAGGGAGGTGTTATAATATGGTAAAAAAAGTAAAGCGGTTATTTGTAAGCATCCTGTCCATGGCTATGCTCCTGGTATTTTGCACCGCTTCCAGCGCTCTGGACGGTGTTTGGCACAAACCGACGGGAAACGATGAGCTGTACGGCGGAAGCGAAGTGGGGACGGAGCCGTGTGAGCGGTATCCAAGGGATCCGAAGGCTGGGGAGACCGTGTACATTAAATCCAAAACCTGGCCCGTGGAAATGGGACAAGCCGTCTGGATCACCTGGACCAAAAACGGCGTGAGTCAAACCGCGGTAAACGCCGACTGGAAGTACAACAGCGGCAACGACACCTATTGGGAAGCCAATTTAGGCAGCTTTTCCAAGGGCGATGAGATCGAATATACCGTTCACGCCAACCGTTATAGCGCAGGTGAACTGACTTCCGGCCCCTACGCCTTTGTTGTGACCGATTGGGACAGGGTCCAGAATGTAACTGCCGTTTCCAATGTGGGAGACAGAGTGGAATTTACTCTGTCCAGCTTATCCGGAACCCTCAGTCCCAAGCTGAGCTTTTCCTTCCCCGGCACAGGCTATGTGCGCATGCAGTTTGAGCCCCTGGGAGCAGGAGCCTTTTCCGGCGG